>CAZDMM010000398.1:0-6978 GCA_964505845.1 uncultured Caldilineaceae bacterium | reverse complement strand
ATTGGGGAAAATAGTCTGCCCAATAATAGAAGGTTAACTCAGTGGCTAAAGCGTGAGTAGGGGTGAGGGGAGGGGGAGGTTGGCTATTGCAGGCTGCGAGCAAACTCAAAACCAAGCTCATCAACCTGAGTATCAATTTTTCTACTGGTTGGCCGGTTGAAGGTGTTGGCATGGGGCATCCTTTTTGTCTGGTCGGGCTTGGCTAATTTCTATTCCCTATGGTGTGGGATTCATAAACTGCTGCCAAATTTGGGTATGTTGTTTTTGCCCTGCCGGGCTAAGCGGCAAAATCCACTCTGCCCCTTTAATCACCTCAACCGGTGGAAAAATAATGGGATCGTTTCTCAGCTCTGGCTTGATAAAAGAATCTGCTGCTTCATTGGCGGTGGCGATAAAGGTTTCGTTAACAAATTGGGCGCTAATTTCTGGCCGTAACATAAAGTTGATAAATAATTCAGCCGTATGCTTATGTGGGCTATTGGCCGGGATGGTAAAATTATCACCCCACAAAATGGTTCCCTCCTCAGGCAGATTATAGGCGATAGGTTGATTTTGTTGGCGCGCTTCTATAGCATCATAGGACCAACCGTAAATCATAACTGCCTGACCACTAACCATCAGAGGTACGGCAGTGGCCAGATTTGGGTCTATCATAAAAGAGTTGGATTTAAGCAGGCGCAGCCGCTCCGCCGCTGCCTGCAATTCTTCTGGCTTTTCTGAGTTGATGGAGTAACCGAGTGATTTAAGCGTGATGCCGGTGAGGCTGCGCCGCAGGGGCCAGACCCCAACTTTGCCGCTATAATCGGTGTTCCATAAATCCGCCCAGTGAGTCGGCGCTTTGTTTACTAAATCCTGGCGGGCCAGGATGCCGGTGGTGCCCCATTCAAACAACACAGAATGTTTGTTACCCGGATCATAAACTAGGTCTCTAAAGTTGGGCGAAATATTTCTAAAGTTGGGCACGTTGTGATAGTCAATTTCAGCCAGGAGGCTATCGGCGATTAACTCTGGCACAAGATGACTCCCCATAACTACCACGTCATAGGCTTGGCCGGCCTTCATCCCTGCTACAGCCTGCTCTTGATTTTCATAGATGAGTTGGGTTACCTTTACTCCGTACTCGGCAGTAAAAGCATCCAGAGTGGATGAGGGGATATAACCGGCCCAGCCGTACAAAACCAGTTCTTGGGCCAGTGGGGGTGGAGTGACTGCCGGTTGGGGGCTGGCAGCGTAACAAGCGGCCAGTGAACTTATGGCAAAGCAAACGGAAATTACCCATAGGTTTTGATGCATCTTTAGGCTTCTTTTGTTACTGACTATGACGCTGGAGGGTTTTGGTGAGAACTAAGTCTTGACTCTTTAATACCATCTTTTGAGAATATTTACAAGTCAAATTTCTGGGGGTATTGCCAATTTTCCAGGCATGGAACCAGGCTGATGGCCTGCTGGTGAGTTGGTGGGCAGACAGGGCTGCCAGGCCCGGAGGATTCAAATTAAGGGGCAATGTGATAATCGGCGGCCTGGTGCCGAAAATAGGTGTTGTACAGTTCGGCGTAGTGGCCGCCCCGGGCCATGAGGGAGTCGTGGCTGCCCTCTTCAATGATTTGGCCGTGACGCAGCACAATGATCCGGTCGGCGTTTTTAACGGTAGAAAGACGGTGGGCAATCACAATGGCGGTGCGGGTTTGCAAAATAAGGTCAAGCCCTTCTTGGATCTGCGCTTCGGCCAGGGGGTCTATGCTGGCGGTAGCTTCATCAAGGATGATGATGGCGGGGTTTTGCAGCAGCACGCGGGCCAGGGCCACCAACTGCCGCTGCCCCATCGAAAGCCCCCGGCCGCCCTCAGACACCGGCGTGTCCAGGCCGCCGGGCAGGCTTTCCAGCCAATCACCCCCGCCGATTTGCCCGGCTACGGCCCGCACCGCCTCGTCGGAGGCGTCGGGCCGGGCATAGCGGATGTTTTCGGCCACGCTGCCGGTAAACAGAAAGGGTGTTTGCGGCACCAGCCCCAGGTGGCGGCGATAATCGGCCAGGTCAAAGCTGCGGATGTCGCGCCCGTCAACCAGCAGTTGTCCGGCCTGAAATTCATAAAAGCGGGCCACCAGCTTGCCCAGGCTCGATTTACCCGCGCCGGTATGCCCCACCAGGGCCACCGTTTCCCCGGCCTTGATGGTCAGGTTGAAGTTTGATAACACCGTTTCCTGTTCCGTGTAGCGAAAGCCCAGGTTTTTAAATTCGATCCGGCCGGCCACATGCGGCACCGGCTGATTATCCTTTTGCACCACGCGTGGCTCGGCGTCAATCAGGGCAAAAACTCGCTCGCTGGCGGCCAGGCCCAGTTGAAACTGGCTCCAAAAAGAGGCGATGCTGGTCAGCGGAAACCAGAAAACATTGATGGCTTCGACAAATAGAAACCAATCGCCGGGCTGCACCGCGCCCTGCCGCACGCTCTCGCCGCCAAAGTAAACCACAACCACCGTGCCCAGCCCGGCAACCGTAATAAGGATGGGGAAGATGCTGCTGAAAACAAAGCCCTGGCGCAGATTGACATTATAAGATTGGGCGTTGACCCGGCTAAATTCGCCGTAAATGGTCTCTTCTTGGCGAAAGTTTTTGGCAATGGAGATGCCGCTGATCGACTCCTGCACCGTAGCGTTAACCTCGGCCAGGGCGCGCCGCGCCCGTTGGGTGGTCAGCCGGGCCAGGCGGCGAAAGCCCAACGAGATGGCCATGATGAGTGGAGCGATGAGGAGGGTTAGCAGGGCCAGCCGCACGTTAATATAAAACAGCACGCCGACCAGCAGAAAGACCAGCAAAACCTGGCTGAACAGGTTGAGGGTGAGGGTGACGACGGTGGAGAAATCCTGGGTATCGGAGGTAACGCGGCTGACGATTTTGCCGGAGGAGTATTCATCATAAAAAGACATGTCACGGGCCATCACGGCGGCAAAGGCATCTTCGCGCAGGTTGAGCACTACATCGCCGACGGTGCGGGAGGCGTACCACTGGCGACAAAAATTAAAAATCCAGGCCAGCATACCGGAGGCCAGAATAGCGCCGGCCAGCCAGCCGGTATTGGCCAGCGTGACCGACCCGGCCAGCCGGTTGATACCCTGGGCAATCAGAATCGGCAGAACGGTATCCATGCCGGCGTTCAGCGCCACCATCCCGCCCACAAAAAGCATGGCCGGCAGTTTAGGCCGAAAGTAGCCCAGGATGCGGGTGATGAGTTGGCGGTCGGTATAGGCCCGGTCATACGCTTCCGCGTCGAGACCGTCCATGAGAAAGCCCATGCATTTACTCCTTCGAAAATAGCCCTCACCCCCAACCCCTCTCCCCGCTCTGCGCGCCTTTGGCGTGGGAGAGGGGAGTCGCGTCAGCGACGGGGTGAGGGATTTTCATCGTCGGTGGCGTGCCGCAGGTTCGTGGACACTCCTGTGAGATGATTAGTAGTCAGAAGCCGGTTGTGGGTTGACCTCTGATTTCTGACTACTGGCTGCTTCATACCTGGCAAAGATGCGCCGGTACAGGTCACAGCGCCCCATCAATTCGGGGTGGGAACCCTGGTCAATCAGTTCACCCCGGCGCAGCACCAGAATATGGTCGGCCCAACGAATTTGGGAGAGGCGGTGGGTGATGAGCAGGGTAGTCCGGCCCTGCAAAACCCGGCGAATGGCTTTCTGGATTTCGTCTTCGGTGGCGCTGTCAATGGCGCTGGTGGAGTCGTCCAGGATAAGGATGCGCGGGTCGGTGAGCAGGGCGCGGGCAACAGCCAGGCGCTGGCGCTGCCCGCCAGAGAGGGTGACGCCGCGCTCGCCGATGACGGTATCATAACCATCTTTGAAAGCAGTGATAAAATGGTGGGCCTGGGCTTCTTTAGCGGCTTGCTCGATGGCGGCGCGGTCTACTTTTTGGCCCAGGCCAAAGCCGATATTCTCGGCGATGGAGCGGGAGAACAGGAAGATGTCCTGCTCGATGATGGAAATTTGGGAGCGCAGCGAGGCCATGTTCCAGGCGCGCACATCCACGCCGTCAATCAGCACCCGGCCGGCCGTTGTCTCATAGGTGCGGTTGACCAGTTGGGTCAGGGTGCTTTTGCCGGAGCCGGACTGCCCTACAATGGCGATGGTTTGGCCCGGCACGGCCCGGAAGGAGATATTTTTGAGGATGGGGGTCAGCCCGTGCCCAAAAGTGACATTCTCAAAGACAATCTCGCCGCGGATGGGGGCCTGATAGCCGGCCTCGTTTTCGTCCAGCTCCGTCTCTGTTTGAAGCAGCTCTAAAATGCGCTCGGCCCCGGCCAGGCCCAATTGCACCAGTGAGAAGGTGAAGATGGAGATTTGGGCCGGGAAGCGCAGCAAACCCATCAGGGCCATGTAGGCCACCAGGTAGCCGGTGCTGAGTTGTCCCTGGGAGAAGAGCAGTAGCCCGTGCAGAAATGCCCCGGCCAGGGCCAAACCGAGCAGCAAGGGCGGCAGGTAGCGGGCCTGCACCTGGCCCTCTTGCACAAAAGAATCGTGGTAGCGGCGGGCATTTTCAATGAATTTCTGTTTTTCCTGGGGCTCCTGGCCGGCCGATTTGACCACCTCGATACCGGAGACGGTTTCGGCCAGGCCGGCGTTGAGCAGGCCAAACTGCTCTCGCTGCCGCCCGGTAACCGGATTGAGCTGGCGGTTGTAACGGCGCAGGGCCCAAAAGAAGGTGATCATAAAAAACAGGGGGGCCAGCAGCAACTGCGGGTTGATCAAACCCATCGTGATGATAGGGATAAAAAGGCCGGAAAAGGAGTCAAAAATCAGGAAGAGGCCGGGGTTCATCATTAGGTTGAGCTGGCGCACATCGTTGGCGGCGCGGGCCATAATATCACCGACGCGCTGGCGGTTGTGGAAGGTTTGGCTTTTGCCCAGCAGGCTCAGGTAAAGCTCGTCGCGGGCGTCTCGTTCCAGGCGTTGGCCCAGCACTTCAACGGACATGTTGGCCGAGAGGTAGATGACGCCTTGCAGCAGCACCACGGCCAGAATTGCCAGGGCGTAAAATAACAAGCCCGGCTCCTGGGGGGCCGGATGCAGCACCGCATCAAAGGCCCGGCCGGTCAGCACAGGGATGAGCGCGTAAAGGCCGTTGCTTACGATGGTGGCTAAAATGAAGAGGGTCAGGAAAAAGCGGTAGCGAGCCACGTGAGAGATGATCCAGCTAATTGGCCCACTGCGCCGGTATTGGTACTCATCGGCAATTGTGAATTCACGTTTTATCAAGGGTAGACCTTTTGGGAAGAAAAAACTGAGGAAAGTTTGTTTTAAGTTCCCTCAGTTTCTTGAGTGCCTTAACCTTGCCTGGACGGGGGGATGATAGCACAAGTGTTCGGAAGGAACAAACAAGGCGAATGATATTTTTAGCGAGGGTTTTTCTCAAACCAGCCTTTGAACCAGTCAACCAGCCGCCTTTTTTCGGCTTCGGGCAAAAAGGCAGCTTCGGCGGCGTTGAGGGTCATCTGGCGCAGGTCGCGCAGGGGCACGCCGATGCCGCGGTTAGCCACCAAATACTCATCGGTCAGTGTAATATTGGAGATGGAGGGGTCATCGGTATTGACCGTTACCGGGATGCCAAGCTGGTGAAAGGCAAAGAGGGGATGCTGAGCCAATTTGGCAATTGCACCGGTTTGCAGGTTGCTGGTAGGGCACATTTCCAGGGTAATCTGCCGGCTTTGCAAAAGCTCAATGATTTTGACATCGTTGCGCGCCCGGATGCCGTGACCAATGCGCTCTGCGCCCAGGCGGTCAATAGCTTCCAGGATGTTGCTGGCGGGGCCGGCTTCGGCGGCGTGAGCCGTTACATGCAATCCCTCAGCTTTAGCCCATTGGAAAATTTCAACAAAGGGGGTGAGGGGGAAGTTGATTTCGTCGCCGGCCAGGTCCAGGGCTACAATACCCTGGTTTTGGCGGGCGACGGCAATCTGGGCCAGTTGGCGGGCGTACTGCGGCTCATGCCGGCCAAGCTGCACAATGAGCCTGACCTCGATGCCGCAGCTTTTTTGGGCCTCATCGGTAGCCTCAATCACCCAATCGGTGACATCCTCAAAACTAAAACCCTGGTTGTGGCCCAGGGCTACCGGATTAAAGCGCAACTCCAGGTAGCGAATATTGTCGGCGGCGGCATCGGCGATGGCCTCGCGTGTTAAACGCCTGACCGCATCGGGCGTGGAGTAAAAGCGGCGCAGTAGTTTAAACTTGGCCAAAAAGCCCAGAAAATCGGGGGTATCGCTATCAACCACCTGCACGTAGGGGCGCAGCTCTTCCAGGCTCCAACTGGGCAGGTCAACGGCGTGCTCCTGGGCAATTTCGGCCAGGGTAGACAGGCGTAAGCTGCCTTCCAGGTGACGGTGCAGGTCAATCTTGGGTGATTTAAATAGAAAATTTCTGAGATCGTGCTGTCTTAATTCCACGGCGGCCACTTGTGCTCTAATTGGGTTGAGTTTCCTGGTAAATAGGCAACCAAAAGGAAAAGGTGCTGCCCTGGCCGGGCTGGCTGGTAACGGCCAGGCGGCCCTGGTGGGCGTCAATAATTTGTTTGACAATAGCCAGGCCCAGGCCGGCCCCTTTGTAACCCTGAGAGGCCGGCGTGGCTCGTTTTACCTGGTAAAATTTCTCAAAAATATGGCTCAATTCATCCGGCGGAATGCCCACGCCGTGATCTTGCACCGAAAATTTGATCTCTGCTCCCTCTCCTTCGGCAGAAATTTTTATCTCGCTGCCCGGTTGGCTAAAGCGCAGGGCATTGCCGATTAAATTGTCAAAAACCTGCCCAATCCGGTCGGTATCTACTTTGATGAGGGGCAGGTTGGGCGGGCTGGCCGAAACAATTTGGATGCCAAATTGGGCGGCGTTGGCTGTGGCGCTTTGCCAGGCATAGTTGATTAGATCAAGGGGGTTAACCAGTGATAACTTCAAGTAACCTGCTTCAACCTTTTGCAGGGAGACA
>CAZDMM010000397.1:0-7031 GCA_964505845.1 uncultured Caldilineaceae bacterium | reverse complement strand
GGCGCATCAACCAGTACTGACCCGGTTGATTGATAGGTTCCTGTCCAATAATGTTAGCCAGCCGGTGCATAACCCGCCCAATCAGATCAATTGAGTAAACATTATTATCGCGGGCCTTGCGGATCAACGTGCGGCGCAGGTCAACATCTACCAGGGTATGCAAAATGGTACCCTTGGTGCGAGCGGCCTCAAGCACCGCTTCTTCAACCTCCTGGATAGTGCGAATGTGCGGCACCACCAACACCGGAATATCAGCTTTTGGAAACTGGGCCAGGGCTGTCCGCACCAACCGCTCCCCGCTGGCCCCGGTTCCACCCGAGACGATGTAAACAGGGGGGCCAGTCAGCATTTGGTCATAATACTCAACCGGCATCTTTGCCTCCATATTTTTACCTCAAACTTTGAGTCGCTCCGCCCCGATGCGCAGCTATGGAATTTTAAATCAACTTTGTAAGTTAGGCGAACACCAGTAGCCCGTTTCACACCCTCAAAATCAGGGCCGTTCCTGACCAATTACATCACTGCACTTACGCGGTGGGGCTTAAATACCTTCCCGCAAGAGGGGCTTCGCACTGGCTTTAAACCCTAAAACGCCTCATAATTTAAGCCGATTGGGCCAGAATCAGCTTCCGGGAGGGTTGACCGCGTCATACTTGTTACATCACAGCAGCCACTTGGCAAAAATGGGGCTTGATAGTATGCTTAGGATATCTTTCACCCAGAAGAGGAAAACAAATTATGGCACTCTATGGCGGAATTGAGGCCGGCGGCACCAAATTTGTCTGCGCCGTAGGAACCGGGCCGGGCGACCTGCGGGCCGAGATGCGCTTTCCCACCACCACCCCAGAAGAAACCATCGGCCGGGCGATTGACTATTTTAAAGAGCAGGCTCAACAAGAGCCGGTAGCCGCTATCGGCATTGCTTCCTTTGGGCCGGTTGACCCCAACCCGGTCTCACCGACCTTTGGCTACATCACTGCCACCCCCAAACCTGACTGGTCGCAAACGGATTTTGCCAGGACCGTCGGCCGGGCGGTGGGTGTTCCGGTCGGCTTTGATACCGATGTTAACGTGGCGGCCCTGGGCGAATATCGCTGGGGCGCGGCCCAGGGCCTGGATACCTTTATCTATTTGACCATCGGCACCGGGCTGGGCGGCGGGGGGCTGGTTAATGGCAAACTCATGCACGGCTTGATCCACCCAGAAATGGGCCACGTGCGTCTACCCCGCCACCCTGACGACCCCTACCCCGGCGCTTGCCCTTTTCACGGCGACTGCCTGGAAGGGATGGCGGCCGGCCCGGCCCTGCAAGGCCGCTGGGGCCAACGGGCCGAAACTCTCCCCCTGGACCACCCGGCCTGGGAAATTGAAGCCCATTACCTGGCCTATGGCCTGGTCAATTTTATCTGTACCCTATCGCCGCAGCGGATTATTTTGGGCGGCGGGGTGATGGACCAGGCCCACCTGTTTCCGCTTGTCCGTCGTAAAACCGTAGAACTGCTCAACGGCTATGTCCAATCTCCCCAAATTTTGGAGCAGATTGACCGGTACATCGTGCCGCCGGGCCTGGGCAACAAAGCTGGGGTGCTGGGAGCCATTGCCCTGGCGGAACAACAGCTTTTCTAAACAATCACCTGGCTGGACAGAACGCCTTTGGGTAAAAGCAATGCCAAGACGCAAAGGCTCAAAGGCGTAAAGGACAAAATTAAAAATTTTGCGTCCCCGCGTCTTTGTGTTGAGATTTTTTGGAGGCCAGGTAGAAAATTAAGAATTTTTTGGCGGTTGAGCCGTGTCTTCTGGACATTCTGTGTGTTTAAACTCGATGACGGCCCAACTCAATCGTGTTACCATTGGACCACTCAACCTTATAACGGACCCACACTTTTATTAAAGAGGTAATTCATGACTGCATCACTCATCAGTCCCTTTGCTAAACCGGACCCTACCCTCCCCATCCGGGAGGGGACGCCCCAAATTACCCGGCCCGGCAAAGAAGAGATCGAAGGATTTCCGGCCGAGGCGCAGCAGCTTTTAGTTAACAACTGGGTTGCCCAAAAACCGCTGTTGGATTCGGGCCAATATGATTTGAAGTGGCTGGAAGGCCGTCACATTTTGTTGGCCGGCGCCACCGGCCCTGGCCTGGGCGGTGCTTTTGAAACCGCCGTTATGGGCCTGGGCAATGCCGCCAGCGTCACGGTAGTAGCCCGTGATTTGAGCAAGTCGCTGGGCTATGAAACGGGCAAAACTATGCAAGCCCAGGCCGAAGCGGCCGGCTGGGGCCGGCGCTTCCACTGGCTCAACGACGGCATGGGGTTGGAAGGCAAGCCGTTGGAAGCTATTTTAGCCGCCTTGAAAGAGGCCGGGGCGGATCGAGTGGTCTACTTTAACACTGTCGCTGCGGCTATTTCTGGCATGCTGCCCGGCATGCCGCCGGTTTATATTAAGGATTATGATAACAACGGCCTGTTCCAATGGCAGCTTTTGCCTTTGAGTGAAAAAGAGATTGAAGTGACCAAATTTGTGATGGGCGAAATGGCCGTAAAGTTTCCCCAGGTGCTGGAGGCGCATGGCATCCAGGTTGAAGCCTCAGTTTTTGCCGACTGGCGCGGCAGCCTGGACCGCATTAGCCGTGACCCCGGCCAGCGCGAGTATGGCCGGCAGGGGGCCTACTCTACCAGCCTCTTTTTGCCCAAAGATATTCTGCAAGAAGCCACCCGCGCCGCCTACGGCACCAAACGGCTCATGCTGGATATTTTTTACCCCATGATGCGCACCCGCGCCCTGCCGCTGATCCCCGGCGGTATGATGATGGCTAATTTGAATGAAACCATCATGAAAAAAGAGGGGATTCGCCGGCGAGACGTGCCGGAATTGGCCGTGGCCGCCCTGGACCGGGTCGGCAAGGCCCTGACTCAAGGCTATGACAACTTCTTTCCCCGGCTGGATGACCACGACGCCCACCTGGATGAGTGGCTGTTTGAGGTGTCTGCCCGGTTGAATAGTAACGAAGACAGCGATTTTTATTACAAACGTTGGGTTTAAGGCTTAAAAAAGTGATTGCCCCGGGGGAGGGCCGGGGCAATCAGCTTGAGGAGGGGAGGAAAACAACAACAAGAGGAACGAACCGCCTGTTGTGATGATGTTATACCCGCCGCTCCTCGCTTTGTCAAGCCTGTAGATTTTTTGGATGCAACGCACTCTCAGAGTGCGTTGTGTTTTTTGGGGCCAAAAGAGAGATGACCCTGGCAGGGGGCAGCGCCAGGGTCATCAGTTTAAGGAGGGAGGCAAACAACAAGAAAGGAGAGAAATGCCTTGTGAATTAATATACAATACCTATGCGGTTTTGTCAAGCCCTGTGCTCCAATTTTCACAGGGCAAGTTCAAAGTTGCACCTTCCCGGAAGCTCGACTTCAGCAGCTTGGTCTTTACACACCTTCCGGGAAGATGCGATATCATCTTGACTACTCCAAAAAAGCGGCTGCCCCTTTCTCTCATGGTAGAGACTCGGCCAGCCTGGCCCACTCGGCCAGGCTCAACGTTTCGGCCCGGCGGGTCGGGTCAAGGCCGGCCTGGTGCAGGGCCTCACTCACTACGGCGGCCGGCCGGTGCAGCCCGGCGCTGAGAGAATTTTTGAGCTGCTTGCGTTTTTGGCCAAAACCGGCTTTGACCACCTGGAAGAATCGCGCCACGTCTGCCACCGGTACCGGCGGTTGAGCGTAAGTGTCAATCCGTACCACCGCCGAGTCCACTTTGGGCGGCGGGAAAAAGGCGCCCGCCGGAATGTGGTGGGCCAGTTTGGGCTGCCCGTAAAATTGCACGCTGACCGCCAGCAGGCTCAGGTCGCCCGGTTGGGCCACAATGCGCTGGGCGACCTCTTTCTGCACGGTGACGACCACCCGCTGCGGGCGAGGGGTGGCCTCTAGCATGTGCCGCAGCACCGCCGAGGTAATATAGTAAGGCAGATTGGCGACGACTTTATAGGGAGATTGGGGATTGGTAATTGGGAATTGGGGATTGGTAATTGGAGATTGGAGGTTGTGAATAAGGGATTCAAGTGGGGTCTGTAAAATATCGGCTTCGATGACGGTGAGGTTGGGGTAGGAGAGTTCGTGGGTGAGCAAGTTAACCATACCGGGGTCGAGTTCAACCGCAATGACCTGCCCGGCCGCTTCGGCTAGCAGACGGGTCAACAGGCCGGGGCCGGGGCCAATTTCTAGCACGGTATCGGCGGAGGTCAGCCCGGCAATTTCAATAATTTTGGCCAGGTGGTGCGGGTCAACCAAAAAGTTTTGGCCCAAACTCTTGCGGGGCTGCAGATTGTATTTTTTGAGGAGGGTTGTAAGAGAGTCCACTTGGGCAACTCCAAAAAAAGTCAGTTCTCGTGGTGCGTGGTCCGTTTGTCTAACGCAACACGCACCACGCACTTGAAGGACTCAATCTCTGTTACTGCCTTGTTACCTTTGCGGATATTGCGGCAGCACGTAGCGAATTTGGCCGGCGGGGGGGATGGGCGTGAGAATGTAAATATCGCCCCAGCCGTACAAATCGGGGATGGGCTGGCCTTCGTCAAAAGCCAGGTCCACGTGCTTGCCAACAATCAGGCCGCCGGTATCGGCGGCGATGGCCTCGCCGTAGTTGGGAACGTAAATTTTGGTTCCCAGTGGGATAACCTTGGGGTCAACCGCCGCCAGGCCGTAGCCTACCCTCCGGCCAGAACGGGTAATGCCGTACAGCGGGTCGCTGGGGTCTTTGCCGGAGGTGGCCGCCGTGTAGGGCGTCAAAAGCACCGCCATTCGGCGCCAATATTCCAGCGGGCCATTGGGCGTCTCGATGGTGCGGATGACGATATTGGTGCCATAGGCCACAATCCGTTTGCTGGGCGGCTGGTCTAGCCACTTGTCCTCAAATTTACGCGCCACCTCCTGGCCGTTCTCATAGCGTACCCGGGTGCGGCTTTTGATGACGCCGGTAACGCCGGCCTGCCGCACCTCGGTTTGGTCTATTTCCATCCTTTCGTCGGGAATCCACTCAGTTTCAAAGGGAATATACTCGGCTTCAATTTCGTTGACCTCCCGCACCCGCACCACCTCGATAACCTCGGCGGCGGTGATAGGCTGATTGGCCGCCGGCCGGCTGTAATCCTGGCCCATCAGGGCGACCCCTTCCTGCGCCAGCACCTCGCCTACCGTAGTGCGCCGGGTGCGGGTTCTGATAAGGCGGCCATCCACTGCCAATGCGACCGGCGTTGAACGCTGAATGTAGATGTGCATCCCCGGCGACAGGCGCGTGCTCAGGCCGGGAGTCACCAGGTCGCCCGGAAAGATGGTCAAACCTTGTTCCTGCAGGGCCTGGCCCACGTTGGGTTGGGTGGTATACAGCGTTGCGCTAACCTGGCCATCATGCAGGGTTAACGGCACGGCGCGCCGGATGACGAGTTGCAGCGGCGCCGGCCGGCTGGAGGCCACCGCGCCGGCAGGCGTAAAACTGGCCGCCAGCAGACCGGCCAGGCTGTTGGCCGGCAGCCGTTCGGCCTGGCCGGAGGGCAAGGGCGACCCGGCGGGAACGGTCAGGCCGTTGATGAGGATCTGGTCGCGCGCGCCCAGGGAGAGGTTCAACTCGGCCAGCACCCCGGCGACAGTGGTTTGATGGGTCAACCTATGCCGGCTGTGGCCGTCGGCTTCAACGGTGACGGGTCGAGCCAGCTCAATGACGATGGTCTGGCCGGGGGCAAGGGGGGTCTCAAGGGAGGGTTGGACGCGGTCTTCCGCCTGCAAGGTCAGGTTTAGCGCCCCGATGACTTCTGCTACGGTGCGCTGGTGCAGGCGCACCGGGTAGCTCTGGCCGTTGATAACCAGGATGATAGGCTGGCCGGTGATCACATAGCCGGCCCACAGCAGGGTCAGCAGCAGCAACCCGCCCAGGACTCGCCACAGCCAGGGCATGGAGCGCCAGCGCAAAGTAAATTGGTCGGAAGGCTGAGTCTTAGCCAGTTGCATGGGCTGACGGCTCAGGCGGCCACTTGCAGGGATAAATGGTACTCACCCATTGAAAACCTAATTTTTCCAGGATAGGGCGGCTCATGGGGCTGGCATCCACGGTGAGAAAACGGACGCCCCGCGCAATAGCCTCCTGGGCGCGGGCGGCCAACAAGGCGGTGTAGAGTCCCCGGCCCCGGTACTGCTCCAGGGTTGACCCGCCCCACAGCCCGGCAAAATGGCTGCCGGGATGAAAATAAGTCCAGGCGGAACTGGCCGGTTGGCCCTCCACATAGGCCACATACACGCTTACGTGATCCGGGTGATGCTGTAAATCGTTGGTCAGGCGCTCGGTGAGCCAGCCGAAATCTTCATTCCATACCGGCACTTGCACGGCCACGACATCGCCCAGTTGCTCAGGCCGGGTCAGGCGGCGCACCTGCTGGCTGACAGGTTGCAGCAAATGAGCCGGAGCATGTTCCAGGTCCAGGATCATGAGGGCCTCGGCTTCTTCAATTTCAAAGCCAAAGGCGCTGAGATGGTTTTGTAAATTGGCCGGGGTATCGTGGCTGTGGACTTTCCACTCAAATTTGTAGCCCAGGGAGTCAAAATAGGCAATCTGTTCACGGATGACCGTTTCCAGGTTATCGGGGGTGAGCCAGGCATAGAGCACGGCCCCACCGAGGGCAGAGAGGCCGACCAGGCGCACCACCGTGGGCGTCACCTCGCGGCGGCAGTCAGAATATTCCACCTCCTGCCGCATCTCTTTATCGTACAGAGCCAGAATTTGCTGCTTATCCATAGCGATGAGGTTAACCTTCCCGGAAGCTCACAGCTTCCGGGAAGGTGGAAAAAGATAGCAAAAAGGCGGGTGTGATAACCCGCCCCATGCGCCTCTTGGTGGGACTCCCCTTCCCGCCAAGAGGTCACAACCCTTGCTCAGGGCGACGATAACCGGGTAATTCTCCAGCCAGGCTGCCCTGCGGCACCCAAGAGTGACTACTTAAGGCTGCTTCCTTCCGGACCTGACCTGGTTCGCAGGCTCCTGCCGCGCAG
>CAZDMM010000396.1:0-7072 GCA_964505845.1 uncultured Caldilineaceae bacterium | reverse complement strand
CAGGTGACAGTCACTTTTTACCCGGCTGCCACCTTGCTCCCCATCCACAGCTAACGTTGTTAAAGTTAAATCCGGTCTTTAATATTGTAAAAGTGGTACAATTGCCATCATAGCACGATTGAGTTGAGAAAACAATGGGAAAAAAGGGGAGGGTTGGGGGAAGTACCCCCCATACACCTGGACGATGGAGTCCAAAGCTTGCTTTGACCTTCCCAAAGCAAGCTTTGGACTCCAAATTCTACCATCGCCCACTCAGGGCGACATACCTGACACCTGACACCAAAACACTTGATACTTGACCCAAACCATCAACGGGTCAACATCACCGGGCAGGCGGCGTGTCGAATGACTTTATGGCTCACACTGCCCAGCAGCAGGCCGGGAATGGTGCTCAAGCCGCGCGTGCCCATCACAATCAAATCGGCCTGGCGAGTTTCAGCCACAGCTAAAATGGCCTCGGCCGGCGGCCCTTCTAGCAGCTCCTCATTCACCTCCACGTGGGTTTGCCCTAACTTTTGGCGCGCCTCGTCCAGCACGGCTTGCCCGGCTAACTCTCGCCGGGAGACAAGTTTCTCATACTCCTCGTAACCCAACAAATCGGAGGTTTGCGGAAAAGCATGCACCAAGCGCAGCATCGAGCCAAAACATTCGGCCAGCATCTTGGCGTACTGCAAGGCGCGATCACTATGCTCAGAACCATCCACGGCCACCACGATATGTTTGAACAAGGCCATCCTCCTCTGCGTTGAGATAAATTTAGCAACTATTCGGTATAGGCCGGTAGAACGCAGATAAACGCAGATTTTTTAGTAAAAAAGTTAGAACAGGTCAGCGAAAATCAGTTCAATCAGCGTCATCTGCGTTCTATTAGAACTACCTTAAATTATATAACGTTATTGAAAATTTGAGAATAGGTTAAGCGGGGCCGGGGATTTGGGCCTTGACTTTGCCGGCAACGGTGCGGCAGGCTTGCATAAAGATCATATCGTTGCTGGCGACGGTAATCATCTGCACCCCGCGCGCTATCCAGGGGCCGACCTGCTCCGGGGTGGGCATCCAGATGCCCACGGCAATGTGGCGGCTTCTGGCCCGCCGGACAATATCGCCGACGGTATCGAGCAGCAGGGGGTGATCCAATTGGCCGGAAATGCCCAGCGCGCCCGACAGGTCAAAGGGGCCAATGAAGAGCACATCCACCCCGGCCACGCCCATAATGGCGTCCAGGTTTTCGATGCCCTCTTTGCCTTCGATTTGCAGCACCACCAGGGTTTCGGCCCTGGCCTGGGCCAGGTAGTCGGGCCAGGGAATCTGGCCGTAATGCGCGCCGCGGACGCTGGGGGCCGCGCCTCGCACGCCGTGGGGGGGATAGTGGGCGTGGTTGACGGCAGCCTCGGCCTCGGCTTTGGTGCTGACGTGGGGTACCACAATGCCCTGCGCCCCGTATTCCAGGGCTTTGCCCACCGGCGTGCCGCGATTTTCCGGCACCCGGATCAGGCTGGGCAATCCGGCCGTATCGGCCGCCCGCACCAAATTTTCACAGCCGGGGATGTCGTAGGAGCTGTGCTCGGTATCGAGGATGATAAAATCAAAGCCAGCATAGCCGATAGTCTCCGCCTGGGCCGGGCTGGGGGCGTTGAGCCACGTGCCGACCAGGGTTTGGCCTTGTTGGAAGGCTTGTTTCAGTTTGAGCATGCAGTATCCTCCTGCGACAACAACTGGAATAATTTTTGTTTGAACTGCTGGGGGTCTATCTCTGTAGTGATAGTTACATTATGAGGTTTACCAGTTAACCGAAGTTGGTCAATGATAAATTGTCCATAAGCTTTTTCGCTCTGATATTCCACATACCCATAAGCGTCGAATTGCCTGGTAACGATGTCTGGATATAAGGCAACAGCAACGGTGGTGGGGTCGGGGAGGTCAAACCCATCCTTGCCCCAGCCTTTATTGAATTCAAGGAGTGAAGCATTACAGCGAACCGCAAATTCGCCCAAAGGCCCCAGCGAATTTAGCCGGGTTATATCTGAGCGATTGATAAATGTCTCTGCCATACAAACATCCCAACCCACTACCGTTTTTGCCAGCTTCGACTTCATGACCAGATAAGCGGCTTCGGCATCCACAAAAAAGTTGAATTCCGCCACCGGTGAGACATTTCCAGGACCCAAACCGGCCCCACCCATCATGTAAACATGTTTTACCAGTTCCGGCAAAGCCGGCTCCTTCAAAAGCGCCATCGCCAGATTGGTCACAGGGCCGAGGGTGATAATCTCCAATTGGCCTGGAAAACGTCGGGCTGTTTCAATTATCACGTCAACCGCATGCTCAGGCTGGGCTTTTAGTTTTGGGGCCGGGAGACTCATATTGCCCATTCCATCCTGGCCGTGGACGAATTCAGAGGTGAAGAGGTTTCTGAACATAGGCTTAGCCGCACCAGCATAAACTGGGGGTGCATAGCTGCCTGCCATCTCTACTGAAACTAAAGCATTTGTAACGCAAGTCTCCAGGGGACAATTTCCCGCTACTACGGTGATAGCTTTCACTTTGATAGTAGGCTCCCTTAAAGCCATCAATAAAGCCACCGCATCATCAGATGCCGTATCCGTATCAATTAGAAAATATCTCATCACAAGCCTCCTATAGGGTTTAGAATCTATAGGAAGCATACAGCTACTTCACCATTAAAAAAAGGACTTATGTCCCTTTTTCGGCAATGGCAGCAATAATTTGGGGTTCAATAATCTTCAAAGTTTTGTTATGAACTTCTATGACCTCTAATTGGATAAGTTGCCTAAAGGTGCGATTGAGATGTCTCAGCGAGGTTCCCATCATCGCGGCTAAAGACTCCCGTTTCTCCAATTGAATCATAGGGCCGTCTTTTTCCATTCGATACAACAGATAACGGGCCAGGCGGTGTTCCACGGACAGGGGAATATGGGAAAGGAGGGTCGAAGTGAAATACAGTTTCTTGAACAAATAGTGTAGGATGAAGTGCAGAAAGCGCGGGTCATCATAGCCATGCTCTCTGACAGTTGCAACAGAGGTGGTAAACGTCAGGCAATCTTCAAGCGCTTGAACATTGCTGAGTACCTGGTAATCCTCAAACAATTCCACATCGCCGATTATGGAAAAGGGAGTCTCAAATGAGAAAACGACCCGGTTGCCATCCACTTGAAAATAATCTACCTGTACTTTGCCCTTCAATAACAGATAAAAAAACTCCGCCTTTTCGCCCTGACGACAAAGATATTCTCCTTTTGGAAACACTCGAAGTTCTAAAGTGTTAATTATTTTTTCAGAGAGGTGTTCGTACAGGGCAAATCGAGTGAGGTATCTTTCTTTAAGTTTAGGGTCGTTTATTCTTTTGATCGAAGTTTCCCTTTGAATATATCGCTTGTAGGGCAGCGTCAATCGTCGGATATTTGAATTCAAAACCTTCTTCGGCCAAGCGCCGGGACACGCAATAGCGCCCGTATAAGGCCAATTCTGGATCCGTGTTTAAGAGCCAGGGTGCGCCGATTTTGACCATCCAGGCCAGGGCCGGTAAGCCGATGGGTACGCCGAGTGCTTTTCTCAATTGGCGCATAAATTCTGCATTGGAGACGGGATTTGGGGCGGTGGCGATGTAGACGCCTTGCATCGCTTTGTCCGTAATCGCGCGCAGGAAGAGGCGATTCATATCCTCCGCATGCAGCCAGCTTATGCCTTGCCGGCCGTGTCCCACCCGGCCGCCCAAACCGAGGCGAGCCACAAAGGCCAGGCGAGGTAACGCTCCGCCCGTCCGCCCCAACACAAAGCTGGTTCTGAAGATGACCTGGCGCATCCCCGGCAAGACCGCCTCTTGATAGGCCCTTTCCCAGGCCCGCCCCACAAAGGGCGCCAGCCCATAGCCACAGGGCGAGTCTTCGCTGCACAAGGCTTCCGGCGGGTCGCCATAAATGTGGGCGGTTGACATTTGTACCCAGAGCGAAGGCGGCGCTTTCAGTTGGCGGATGGCCTGCCCAATGAGGCGAGTCGACTCCACCCGCGAGCGCAAGATGAGATCGCAGTTATCCGGTGTTTTGATACAATCAACCGAGCGGCCCGCCAGATTGATGATGGCTCCGGCCCCCTCCAATTCATTGACCCATGCGCCCAGGGAACGAGCATCCCATCTTGCAAAACGCCAATCGCCTATGGTATGGGGTGGGTTTCTGGAAATGAGGCAGACTTCATACCCTAACGCTAACAGGGCGTGGGCCAGGTTGACTCCCAGGAAGCCGGAGCCGCCGGTAATTACGATTTTGACTTTGGAGCTATCCATCGTCATGGTTGCATCTCCGCTACCCGGCTCAAAGGTTAGCCAATTACGGGTTGAGTCTCCTTATTTAAGGCCACCCGTTTACTCTTTAGTCGAGTGTGCAACCGCTCCATTATTTCAGGACTTAAGCCTGCTTCCGGTTCTACCACCTCGCGCTCGGCTAACACCTGCTCTATCTCGGCCATTGATGCGTGACCCAAGCTCTGTAACAAAGCCGTAAAAGCGGCTCGCTGTTGCTTTATTTCTTCTGCTGGTACGGCTTGAACCGTATAAGCCAACGTCGTTTGTCGGGTCAAGGCATAGACGATATACTGATTTAACGAAACCCCCTCCTGATCGGCTAAATCGTTCAATTGACGATGCAGGGTGTCCGGTAAACGCACCGTTAAACGACTCATTTCTTACTCCTCTCTCTCGCTTTGTGAATCTAACCTATCGGCTAATTTTATCACCACTTCCAATGGAGCCATCACCCACAAGCCTAACGCTACTTTGGCCGTCTGAAAATCTCGCCCATTGGCCGTAACCACAATTGCCCCAGCATTCATGGCACAATCAATAATATGATCATCCCCAGGGTCAGGAGACATCGGACGCCACGAGTAATGAACGGTGACATAATGAGCCTGAGCGAGCATTGTTCCTAAAACAGGTTTCAATCTTTGCCAGCGGGCTTCGGATAATTTACGTGATAACACATCAATGTATTCGTAAGCCAGCGCATTGGAAACATAGACTTCTAACTCGCCGGCCAACCATGCCTCAAGCACCAGGCTAGCCATGCTGCCTTGCTTGGTTAAGCCTTCAAAAACGACGTTCGTATCAATGACGACATGCAAAGTGGTGGACACAGCACCATTATAGCACCGTAGGTGCCGCCGCAGAAGTTGAATGGATGATTTTTAGCGATCCAACAACCTCTCAACCGCCGCATACGGATCCAACCGACGACTCACCACCTGCTCCAACGTTTGGTTAAGCTGCTCCGCTGGCACCTGAGCCAACAGTTGAGCCAGCAATCTTTCCATAAGCAACTGCTGCAGCTCAAAGATGAGCCGCTCTCGCTCCCGGCGAGCCAGATTGCCGGTGCTCAATTGGTGGGCGCGGTGCTGGCTCAACGCCTCTACCACTTCGGTGATGCCCTGGCCCTGGGTGGCGACAGTCTGGCAGATGGGCGGCCGCCAATTATCCTCACCGGGGGCGTCGCCGGCGTTGGCCGGAGCAGCCACCTCCATCAACTGGCCGTGATGCAGCACTGTTTTGGACAAATTGTGGTGGCTCAAATCGAGCATCATTTGGAGAGCGGCAACGGTGCGGCCGGCCCCCTCCCGGTCGGCTTTGTTGACCACAAAGACATCGGCAATTTCCAGCACCCCGGCTTTGATGGCTTGAATCTCGTCGCCCAGGCCGGGCGCTTCTACCACCACCACGCTGTGGGCCAGCCCGGCAATCTCCACCTCGGCCTGGCCCACCCCCACCGTCTCGATCAGGATGAGGTTGAAGCCGGCAGCGTCAAACACTTTGGCCACATCGGCGGTAGCGCGGGCCAGGCCGCCCAGGCTGCCCCGCGTGGCCATGCTGCGCACAAACACGCCCATGTCGCCGGCCAAATCGGTCATACGCACCCGGTCGCCCAAAATCGCGCCGCCGGTGAAGGGACTGGTCGGGTCCACCGAAATAATGGCAACGGTTTGGCAGTCGCGCCGGTAGGCTTTGGCCAGCTCGTTGACCAGGGTAGACTTGCCCGTGCCGGGTGCGCCGGTAATGCCCACCAAATACGCCTGGCCGGTGTGGGGATACAACTCGGCCAGCACTCGGCGAGCCTCGGCCCGCTGGTTTTCAATACCAGAGATTTGCCGGGCGATGGCGCGCCGCTCGCCCCGCAAAATTTGCTCAACCGGCGACATGCACCTGCTCACGGATGAAGGTCACAATATCCTCGGTGGAGGCGCCGGGGCCAAACACGCCGGTAATGCCGTTTTGCTTCAGCGCGTCCACATCTTCTTCCGGGATAATCCCGCCGACCACCACCAGGACATCATCCAGGCCGTTCTCTTTGAGCTTGTCCACCACTTTGGGCACCAGGGTCAAATGCGCCCCCGACAAAATAGACAGGCCGACCACGTCCACATCCTCTTGCAAGGCGGCTTCGGCAATCATCTCCGGGGTTTGGCGCAGGCCGGTATAGATGACCTCCATGCCGGCGTCGCGCAGCGCCCGCGCCACCACTTTGGCCCCGCGATCATGTCCATCCAGGCCGGGCTTGGCCACCAAAACCCGTATCTTTGACTCTGACATAAATATGCCTTCTACTATAGAGTGTTTTCTTGGACTAAAAAGTATTATCGTAAAACATAAAACGTAATGACTGAAATAACGAAACTATTTTCACCATCAACTATTACGTTTTACGCTTTACGTTTTACCACAAAAATTAAAATGAAACTTCCCAATTATTATCCTCAACGACCCTTCAGGCCGCAAACCTGGGCGGCTCGTTCCATCTTTTCGCGCAGCAGCTTGAGGTCGGGGTCTTCCTGCTTGATAGTGGTATCCACCACCAGGTGATGTATGCCGAGTTCCTGATGGCGAGCATGGGTTTCGGGGGTGATGTCGTATTTGTCGCCGGGCCGGGCGATGATTTGCACCGAGTTAAAATCGCGGCCAAACTGGTCGCAATAGAGGCGCAGCTTTTTGATGCCTTCTTCCAGTTGCTCCAGCGTCACCTGGGTGGGATGCCAACCGTCGCCCACTTTGGCCACCCGCTTGATG
>CAZDMM010000395.1:3412-7074 GCA_964505845.1 uncultured Caldilineaceae bacterium | reverse complement strand
CGAAGCCACCGCCGTTGCGCGCGATTCTAAGGGCAAGATCATGTGGTCCCGAAAACTTTCAAGTGGGAATATGACCCCGGCTGAAAAGGCCCTTGGCTACCCGCAAAGTGCACTTGCTACTCATACCGAAGCGCGGGCTGTCACACAAGCTCCACTGGTTCGCGGAGGTACACTAGCAATCTCCGGTCAATACGACCCATGTAGTTCTTGCCAGCGTGCAATGGCAGCGGCAGCAACCAAAAGTGGTGCAACTATCATCTATTGGTGGCCAGGGGGACGAATGGTATTTAAGCCGTAGTGCAATTGCTGTTCTTGTAAAACACTCTGTGCTACTAATGGCGGGTAACTTGAGCCGCTTGATCTGAAAATTCGGTGCGTCACTGGCCCTAGTTGAGCCGGTTTAAACTGCGGCCTTTTTTATTCACACTTGAGGAGGCTATCAATGCCAAAGAAACTTAAATCTAACCCGTCCAATGCCGGCCTGCTGGCCCTGGAAGCGGCGCTAAAAGAGTGGCGTAAAGGCGAACCTGAACGGGCCAAAAGTCTTGCTGCAGCCGAGCCGCCCCCCGCCGACCTCGTCGCAGCGTGCGATGGCATTGCCATTGAGTTTGCACTCGAACTCTCCCCTGACGCTGAAATGGCGCTGCGGGAAAAGATTCGGGCGCTGCTCGCCGGGCCGTGGGAACTGCGCGACGATTCCATCAAACCGGCTGATCCCCAAACCTCTATTCAATTCCGGGGCCTCACCGCACTGCCGCCCCCGGCGGCTGTCCCTTCGGTTGGCCAGGCCTGGAACCTGGCCCGGCAACTGGCCGCGCTGGAAGGAGTGCGTTCTGCCACCCCGCTGTTTGCCCAGCTTGCGCCCAGCCGGGGCGTTCCAGATACGGCAGCAACACTGGGGATGGCTGCCGATACCGGCCCGGTTGACCCCCAGGCGCGGCGCGATTGGCACCGGGAAGTTCTGGGGGTGCCTGCGGCCTGGAAGCTTCTGGATGACCACGGGATCGGACGGGGTCAAGGCGTAGTGGTGGCGGTGGTAGATACCGGCTATACCGACCACCCCGAAGTGTTTGAGCGGCTGACGAAAATAGAGGGCCAGCCCAACCGGGTGCGGGGAGTAGACCTGCTGGATGGCGACGACCCACGCGACCCTTTAGAAGGTGAGCCGCCCCTGGCCTTTCCTTCGCACGGAACCTCCGTCACCTCGGTTATTGTTAGCCCGGTGGGGCCGCCGGCCGGTTCTGCCCCTGGCAGCGATTTTGTGACCGGCATCGCCCCAGAGGCGCAAGTGCTGCCCATTCGGATGACTACCAGCGTGGTGCTGCTGCTGCCAAATAAACTCACCCCCGCCTTGCATGCCGCCGTTGAGGCCGGAGCAGATGTTATTAATATTAGCCTGGGGCTGCCATATCCCTGGCCAAGCTTGCATGCCGCCATTCGTTACGCCGTTGAGCATGGCCTCATCATCGTTGCCGCCTCAGGTAACTACTGGCCATTGGTGATCTACCCGGCTGCCTACCCCGAGGTGTTAGCCGCCGCCGCGTGTGCATCAGATTTGCGCCCCTGGGTCTGGGCCAGCGCGGGTGATGCTGTTGATGTGTTGGCGCCAGGTGTGGCCGTTCAGCGGGCTTATACCCAGCGAACAGCCAGGAGCACCCCGGTCAATTATCTTGTTGGACCGGGTACCGGCACTACTTTTGCCGCCGCCTGCTGTACCGGTCTGGCTGCCTTGTGGCTTTCTTTTCATGGAGGGCGGCAGAAGTTAATCAGTTATTACGGGGGGAATGCCCGGCGTGTTCCGCAAGCGTTCCATTATCTGATGCGCAAAACAGCCAAACGGTTTCCTGGTATTTTGCCGGCGAATCAGTATGGTGAGGGTTTGCCCCAGGCTGCGGCGCTGCTGCAAGAAAAACTCCCCAGCGAACAAGACCTGGCAGCTTACAATCAGGATCTACAATTGCAGTTGGTTGAAACCTATACCCAGGACGCCTCTCCGCTTTACGGATTCGCCCTGGGAGAGGCGGAACGGGCGCCGGATGCGATTGCAACCGGGTTACAATCATTGCTTGGAGTTGAGGTAGCCGCCCCGCTATTTGCCGACCTATTACAAGAAGTACAGTTCCACATCGCCAGCCGTCCCGAATCGTTTTCTCTGCTGCGTGACCTACTGGCTGGAGGCCGCTCCGACCTTCTCCGAGAACACCTGCTCGCCAGCCAGCACCTCTCCCAGGATTTGAGGGTGCGCTTGCAAGCAGCCCGACCCTCTAGCGCCAGAGCTGCCCCATCACCGGCAGCCGGTTTGGCTGCGGTCAAAGCGTCCCGTCCGCAGCCGCCGGCTCCTGCCCACCGGCTCCTGCGCGTCTATGCCTTTGACCCCAGTCTTGGAGCTTCGTTGAGCACGGCGGCTTATAACCGGACCACTATTGACGTCCGTTGGGAGGAAGTGGAGGAAGGCCCGGTCGGCGAGTACCTGGAGGTGGTAGACATTGACCCACCCACCCGGCGCGCTTATGCCCCGGTCAATCTAAACCATCCCCACATCCTGGTTAGCGATGGTCTGGAGCCAAGCGAGGGCGACCCGCAATTTCACCAACAGATGGTTTATGCTGTGGCCATGAAAACCATTGAACACTTTGAAAAAGCTCTGGGCCGGCCGGCCTTTTGGGCCACCGCTCCCTTTAAGGATGCCCGCGGGCAGTGGCAACCGGAGCCTTTTGTGCGGCGGCTGCGAGTTTACCCTCACGCCCTGCGCGCTCGGAATGCCTATTACTCCCCTGAAAAGCGCGCCCTGCTCTTTGGTTATTTTCGTTCTCCAGGGCTGGGAGGTGAACTGGCCGGACCGACTGTTTTTACCTGTCTCTCTTACGATATTGTGGCCCATGAAACCGCCCACGCCTTGTTAGATGGAATGTATCGCCGCTATATTGAGGGTACTAACCCAGATGTCCTGGCCTTCCATGAGGCTTTCGCCGATGTCGTTGCCCTGTTTCAACATTTCACTCATTCCGACATTCTTGGTGCAGTTATTGAGGAGGTGCGGGGAGACCTAGAAACCGACTCCCTGCTGGGGAAGCTGGCCAAACAGTTTGGGGAAGCGACAGGGCAGCGTGGTGCGTTGCGTGATGCTATCGGCGAGATAGGGCCGGACAATAAATGGAGCCGCCGCCAGCCAAATCCAACCCTGCTCCAGCAGGAAGCATACCTCACCTCTGTCCACCGGCGCGGCAGCATCCTGGTGGCTGCCATCTTTGATGCATTCCTTCAGATATACAAGCGGCGCACCAAATCTATTATTCAGTTGGCAACTGGTGGGTCGGGAGTCCTCCCGCCTGGCAATATTCCCTCGAGTTTAGGGGCAGCCCTGGCAGAGGAGGCCGCCAAAACTGCCGGGCATGTGTTAAACATCTGTATCCGCGCCCTGGACTATCTTGGGCCGCTCAATATCAACTTTGGCGAGTATCTGCGGGCAATCATCACAGCCGACCGGGACCTGGTGCCAAATGATCCTATGGGATACCGGGTTGCCTTTGCCGAAGCCTTCCGCGCCTGGGGCATTTCTCCAAAGGGGATTACTACTGTCACCCCAGAAAGCCTGTGCTGGTATGGGCCAGAAGGAGCAGCGGCCAGCTTTATCTTGCGTGTAGAGATGCGAGATAAACTAA
>CAZDMM010000395.1:2140-3402 GCA_964505845.1 uncultured Caldilineaceae bacterium | reverse complement strand
GTCTGCTCACCAATTGGCGGGTCACACGTGATCGCGAAGCGCTTCATACGGCTACAGTTTGGGCCAAGAGACAATTTAATTGGCTACTCAGAGAAGAAAGCGCGACAACTCTGGGAGAGGAGATAGGGATTGACCTGGCCCGGCCTTTTGAGGTGCATACCCTGTATCCTACCTCCAGCGTTGGCCCTGACGGCGAAACTAACCCGTTGATAGTGGTCACGCTCACCCAGAAAAAGCCAGATGCGGACCAAAAACGACTCCGAGTCGGCTCAACCATTCTGTTCAACCTGGGCGATGGCTGCATCCGTTACATCATCCACAAGCGTGATAAGTCTAATACTGGCCTTGAGAAACTTAAACAATATGAGGCTCTTCGCCTGGCCGCCGCCGCTGAAAGCGACCCATACGCCAGCTTTGCCCAGCGGGGTGAGCCGTTTGCCGCTTTGCATCTTACCGGGCGGTTTTGAAGGTAAAGGAGAAACTGATCATGGCAGAGATTAAATTAACCTTAAACCATCCAGATGAGGTGGTGATCCGAATGTATGGCCAGGGATTCGGCGATTGTTTCTTGCTTGCCTTTCCCCGCGCCCAGGCAAATAACAGCAGCCCGGACCTGGCTAACCCGGTTTATGTAGTGATTGATAGCGGCGTGTTTTACGGAACACCGGGGGATAAGGATCGTATGCGCATGGTGGCGCGCAGTCTCAACAAAGCCACCGCAGGCGTAGTTGACCTCCTGATCGCCACTCATGAACATCACGACCACCTGTGTGGCTTTGAGTATGCCAAAGAGGAGTGGCAAGAGATCACTGTGCAGCGGGTTTGGGTTGGCTGGACAGAAGATGTAAACCACCCTGCTACCCAACAATACGATCATGAGAAACAGACCCTGGAACGGCAAGCCAAAAAGGCCAGGCAGTTGGTCGAAGCTCGGCACACCAAGGACCCGGCGCTGGCGGCAGAATTGTTTAAGGCCCTCGCCGGCTTTGCTGGCGATGATCTCCCGGCGGTGCTTGAGCGCGGCCCAAAGAAGCTTAGCAAAACCCCCCAGGTAATCCTTTTTGATTTAGCTAACCATCCCGGCAAGCGATTCAAGCCAGGGTCGCTCCCCACCAAACGAGATTTCTGCGAGCCAGGCCAGATACGCACCATTCCTCAAACAAAGGTAGAGGCCTACGTTCTGGGGCCTCCAACCGACGGCTCTCTGCTTGGCCTGGAGTTCCTGGAGAGTGAAGTTTACTCGCCAGAAGGACAGAAGGGGG
>CAZDMM010000395.1:0-2130 GCA_964505845.1 uncultured Caldilineaceae bacterium | reverse complement strand
CAGAGCATGACGCCGCTCGCTCGTCAGGGGAGCGGTTTGCTTTGGCCGCTGCTTCTGACCGGGCCGAACGCCTCAGCCTCGGCTCAGCCCTGGAGGTTCACGTTAGCCACATGGATGACGAGAGTATAGCCGACTCTGTTTTAGATCAGAATGCGCCGTTCCGGGCGGCCCTGAGCCTTCGCTATACCCAAGCTTGCCAGGACCCTTTCTTTCAACAACATTACTTTGATGTAGAGCTAAACCGGCAGATCGAAACCGACTGGCTGCGGGGCGCAGGCCGGCTGGCCCTGCAGCTCGACAACCTTACCAATAACACCAGTCTCGTCCTGGCCTTTCGCCTACCGGATGAGCGTGTTCTGCTCTTTGTCGGTGACGCCCAGGTGGGCAATTGGCTCTCCTGGCAGCAGCTTACGCCACAGGATTGGCGGCGTCCAGACGGCGGCCAAGTGACCAGCCGCCCAACGGTCGCCGACCTGCTCGCTCACACTGTTGTCTACAAAGTAGGGCACCATGGCAGCCATAACGCCACCCTCAAAACCAAGGGGCTTGAAATGATGCCAGATAACTTGATCGCCTTTGTTCCGACCTCCCGCAAAATTCCGCAGCTTGATAACAAGCCTCCCTGGGCTATCCCCCTGGACTCGCTCATGCGCAGGCTGCAAGAAAAGAGCGGGGGGCGGATTATCTTCCCCCATAACAACCCAGATTACCCTCTTAATCCCACTTTTACTGCACAAGTCGAAGCCACCAAGGACATGCTGCCCGCTATGGAGCGAGAGGATGATACCGGGCAGAGGGAGATCATCGAAGCTCCTGTCCCGCTCTGGCGTCAAGTTAGAATTTAGAGGCCGCTGCGATCAAGCAAAAGCCCCAGGCCCCGGTTGTGCGGCTTGGGGCTTTGTAGATTCATGCGAAGGCCATTTTTGACAAAACTGCTGCCGGTGTAGTATACTCAAGTGGTAATGACCACATTACTACATTATAGGATTAACAGCGCTCCTAATGATCAAAAACGTCGTTAAGCCAGCCCGGGTAGACCCCCTCAGCGCCATCCCCAAATATTATCAACTGGCTGAAATCTTGCGCCAAAAAATTGAAAGTAATGAATGGCAGCCGCATGACCCGCTACCGGCCGAACGAGAATTGGAAATTCGCTACCAGGTGAGCCGCACTACGGTACGAGAAGCTTTGAACCATTTGGCCAGCCAAGGTTATATCTACCGTGAGCATGGGCGGGGCACCTTTGTGGGGCGGCCCAAAGTGCAGCAAAACCTGCATCTACTACAAAGCTTTACGGATGATATCCAGACCCGAGGTTTCAGCCCCGGCCAACGGATTTTGCAGATTGCCTGGGTTACACCCTCAGAGCGCATCAAACAGCAGTTAGAACTGCCGGCGGAGATGGACCAGGTGTTACAAATTGAGCGCCTGCGTTATGCCGATAACGAGCCGATTGGCATTCATATCTCTTATTTGCCCTTGCCGGCCCACCAAACCATTACGGTGGAAGAACTGCAAGCTTACGGTTCTTTATATGCCCTGTTGGAAACCAAGTTTAACCTCAGCCCTTATGAGGCGGATGAAACCCTGGAAGCCGTCAATGCCAAAGCGCATGAGGCAGCCATGTTAGGCATTAGAGAAGGCGACGCCCTGTTGTTATTGGAACGAACCACCTTCTCTTTTCAACGACAACCTATGGAGTTTGTCAAAATGCTTTACCGGGCGGATCGTTACAAATTTTATTTCCATCTTAGTCGTTAACCTCACTTCTCACCGCCAATACAGTCTATAGCGCCAAGTTGATCAACAACTCAAAGGAGAGTACCGTGATGACAGATTTGACCCAACAAGCCACAAATAAGGTCACTCACTACATTGAGCAGACCCGCAGCGATTTATTAGCTTTCCTCAGCCGCTATATTCAATTCAAATCTATTAATCCCGATATGCTTTCCGACCCCACTGACACGGAAATGCAGCAGTGCCAGGCGTGGTTACAGGAGCAGTTAACAGCCTGGAACATCTTTAGCGAAATCCGCGCTTTGGTGGTTGACCCGGCGCAACCCAATATTGTGGCCCGCCGCCGCGGCACAGGGGCCGGGCGCGCGCTGTTGTTTAACGGTCACAGCG
>CAZDMM010000394.1:0-7075 GCA_964505845.1 uncultured Caldilineaceae bacterium | reverse complement strand
TTTTCAGAACGAGAATAGGCGATACCCAGGTAACCTAAAGACATACGCTCCGCGCGGCGGTCACCAATTTCACGGGCAATGAAAAGGGCCTGATTATGACACACGATGGCCTCCTTCTCCCGCCCGTGGTCGAGGTAGGCAGTGCCCTTATTGCCTAGCCAGTATCCTTCATTGCGACGGTCTTCTACCTCCTGGGCAATAGCCAAAGCCTGCTCATAATATTGAATAGCCTGATTTGCCTCCCCTCCATCACGAAAATCTATTCCCAACTGACCCCACCAGTATCCTTCATGATAGCGGTCGCCCACCTCGCGAGCAATAGCCAAGGCTTCCTCATGTTTTTCTTTAGCCTGCTCCACTTTCCCTAAGTCACGATAGGCGATTCCTTGATTACCATTCCAGACTCCTTCATTGCGACGATCTTCTACCTCCTGGGCAATAGCCAAAGCCTGCTCATAATCCTGAATCGCTGTTTTTATCTGCCCTAAGAGACGATGAACTGTTCCCAGGCTGCCCCAGATTTCCCCTTCTTCGGTACGGCAGCCCAGTCTTTGCACCGCTAGAAGCCCCTGCTTGAGCGCAATCACCTGCTCCGTAGTATAACCTCGGAAATCGAAGTATTGGTTAACCGCCCGAGCCAGGCGCTGAGTGGAATGCCAAGCCTCCCGCTTAATACTTTCAGCCAAAACCGCCATAATGTGTCGCCGCTCACTGTCCAACCGTCCGTACCCCGTCAGTCCTGCTTTGGTCTCTGTCTCGGCTAACTGGGTATAATAAGCGGCCAGCCGCTCAAATGTTTCTGCTGGCACCTCCAAATAGGAGTGGGCGTAGG
Organism: uncultured Caldilineaceae bacterium; assembly: GCA_964505845.1. Taxonomy (GTDB): domain Bacteria; phylum Chloroflexota; class Anaerolineae; order 4572-78; family J111; genus DSQQ01. The sequence goes on along the minus strand of CAZDMM010000394.1, from coordinate 6,243 downwards.
TGTGGATTAAGGCATGCGTAACTTCATACCGCTGCTCAACCTGCCGCAATAACTCATATTTAACCAGCTCTCCTACGACCTGTTTTACATTGAAACTGTTAGCCCAGGCTGCGGCGATGGCTTCCTGGCTAAACGGCGCCAACGCCAACACCCCCGCTAGTGCTAATACCTGGCGGGCTTTTTCACTCACCTGGGTTAGGCTGTCCTCTATCAGTTTAAACACAATATCCAAAGGTTCCAGGAATTGCCCCTGCTCTAGCCGCATCAGGTAGTCGGCTACCTCTTTGACTGTGTAAGTCTTCAGATAACAGCCAATCAGGCATACAGCCAGGGGTAGATCCCCAACCAGTTTACAGATTCGCTCGCACGTTGTAGTATCCTTTGCCCAGTCACCCCCAATGGTTTGCGATAATTTCACCGCTTCATCCCGAGGTAAAGGGGAAACATCTGGTATATACTTTAACTCTATTATCTCGTCGTGTCGTTGGCGACTAATCACCAGTACGGCGCACTGGCAGCGTATATTTAGTACAGCCGCCAGGTCCTTAGAATTTTCGGCTCCTTCCAAGATTAGCAGGGCCCGCGGACACTTGCCCAGGGCCCGCCGGGCGGCATCGCGCGGTTTGCCGAGCCCCAATTCCTCACCGAAACTCCGGGCAATATGTTCAAAAGCTAAATCGGAACCTGGTTGATCGTAGAAATCGTAGCGAACAACACCATCAGGGAAGCGGCCGGGGAATAAAGGCCAGACGGATTCAGCCGCCAGAGCTGACTTACCGATCCCACCTGGTCCGCATATGCCTACCACCCGGCCGCGCTGTAAAACTTTCTCAAGCTGGACTACTTCCTTCCAACGGTCAACAAAAGGTTCAGGGGGCAGCTGGCGCTGGTCAGGTGGAAAAGACTTCATCCAGCGTTCTAATAATGTGCGTTCTTTTTCAGTCGCATTATGCCACAGTTCTCTAATTTCGGGCTGGCCGGCTGCTTCAAGTAACTCGTTGGCATCTTCCTTGTTCAGAAGGAACACATTGGCTATCGCCGCGACCCATCTCCAGTTACTTACACTTTTAGCTTTACCGCTACGCCAATTCTCAATGTTTGCTCTGGGTAGTTCACGAGCGCCTGCTTCTTTAAGTAATTTGTTCGTGTCATCAGCAAGTCTCTTGGCGCCGTGTCCCCATTTGTCCATGTGTTCTTGAAGTAGATCGGCTAAGTTTTTCTTGGTCATTGGGGATTCCCACTTGTAATACGTATTTAATACATTTTTTGATTGAAGTAGATGAGTTTATTCGATTATATTGGAATTGTAAGGCCTAACAGGTAAAGAAGGGCTTTCGAGGTCCAGAGGTGATCATGACCAGGTTGGAGAGGATTACTCTAAATATTAACATAGGAACGCTTAGATCGCAACGTAGGGAAGCAAGAGAGTAAAGCATCAGAACAAGAAATAAAGGGATAGCCAAACCGGAGGTGCTCTTCAGAGGGTAAAAGAGGGGAACTCACGTTGTCTATGGACAAGGATTCACACAAATAAGGTGAGAAATATGACAAAAGCAAATAACCTAATTGTATGTCCCCGATGTAAAGGGAAAGGACAACTAACCATATATGAACAGGACCAATGGACAACAGAACGATGCAAGCTTTGTTGGGGTACTGGACAGACAACACAACAAAAATTGGAAGAGTATAAACAGGCACAACAGATAGGGTGCATCGCAATGATTATCTTAATTTTCGTTGCTATATTCTATCTTGGTCGTGGCCAGGTGGTTATTCCACCTCCTCCTAATATCGTACCAAGTACTCCTATTCACGCAACCAGTCAACCAAAAAGCTGTCCTGTTCCTATTAATGTCCCTCAAACGCGCTTCAATATCCAATTTACCATTCAAAAAATAAAAAGTGAAGCCGATGCTCTTGTCTTAGAAATCTTAATAGTTAGAAAGCCCAGCGAAAAACCTCTACTGTGGTATGGAGATAAACCTCCCTTTGATGGGATATATTTGAAAACCTCCCGCGGAATATTTAAGGCAAAGGGTGTGGGTGGAGTATTTAAAAATGAGAAAACAGTAATACAGGATAATGGAAGCTATGAAGGATCTATCAGTTTCCCGAAAATATCTGATAAACAAGCTGTTTTTCATTACCCCGATATGGGTACCGCCTGCCTCAATTTGAATTGACTGAGTGAGTCTCTGAGAAATACCAGGAACATGCCTCAAATCGGGCTCTTGATCTAATGCATTATTGCTACAGTTCTGGTACTAGTGGTTGTTAGCCTATTGATTTATGCTGGTAGTGATGTGCTAATAGGTGAAGAGGGGCTTTCGTACCTCAGAGGTTAATCCAGATCATGTCAGAGTAAGGCAAGTTGCTCACAATCTTAATAAATAATCGAAGGACTTAAATAGCAACCCGAAGAGCGTTATTAACCTTAGGAGACTGTCTCTGATCAAACAAGTTCAATAATTAGTGGTAGAACCAGGAGGTATTATGAGGCAATCGAGTCAATTCACCCATCTGACTTGCCCCAAGTGTGGTCAGAAAACCATAACAAACGACAATGCTAGAGGTTATATTTGTACCACTTGTAGCCAAAGCTGGATGAATCTCCAAGAGTTTATTCGTACACTTGATCTAAAAGGGAACGCCCAGCCAACCGGTACTCAACCCATTGATCCTGAAGTAACGCAAACGATGCGAATTGATACCGGTTTGGATAGCTCAAAATCTTGGTGGGAACGCCTGAGCAGCACCTTGGCCGAATTACCGGTCAAATTCGTCACAGTGCTGACTAAGTTTTTAGCAAAACTCTTACTCAGACTGGTCGTATTATTACTATCAATTGTATGGGGCATGACACTGCTAGTAACAATAACTGTTCCCATATTGATCGCTTGCCATCTTTACTTCAAGTTGAGCGGTCGTGAGCTGTCCCCAGATATACAAAGGATAATTTATCAGAATGCCTTGCCTGTGGTTTTTGCCATAAGTATAGGGCTAACTTTCGCTATAGTTGCCTGGAGGGCCAATTGGGTGTCTAGTGGGGTAATCGTTAGCGGCTTAGTTGGGGCAATAGTTGGTTTTTTGACCTGGTCGCTGACCTATCTAGGTGACAAGGAAAAAAACAGTAATGATAGGGATATGAGTGCTTAGATTGCACCCTGAAGCGTACTTGAACCTTTGTTATCAATTCTTGGAGGAATGACAAATGCACATCGGTATTGTTCACTATACTGCTCCCCCAGTTGTTGGGGGCGTTGAATCAACCATATTTCATCATACCCGTATCCTGTCAGAACTAGGGCATAAAGTGACCGTAGTTGCCGGTAAAGGGGCTGACGTATTACCTGTTACCTATCAAGAAGAACCACTCGTCGGTTCGGATAATGAGATTGTATTGAAGGCGAGACAAACTTTAACCAGAGGCGAGGTACCACGAGATTTTGAAAGCCTGGTCAGCCAAATACGAGTCACTATGTTAAATCACTTGAGTGCTTGCGATGTCGTAATTGGTCACAATCTATTTACCATGCCTCAGAACCTGATGTTGACAGCCGCGGTTTACCAATTAGTTGGTTAGTCGCAGCACATAATTCACAGTTTTAGTCGCAGCACATCGTGCACATTTACAAGTTCATAAGTCGCAGCACATAGGTTACAGTTCATGTTGACCCTAATCCAAGGAGGTTAGCATGAACAAGCCAGTTGAAAGTCCAGGGCCAGACCCGGCTGAAATCCTACGCCACGAGGCCATTGATCGGTACATTCGCGGCGAAAAGCCCAGTCGAATTTGTAAAGCCTTAGGACGAAGCCGCCGTTGGTTTTATAAGGTTCTGAAGCGGTATCGTCAGGTCGGCCGCGACGGGCTGCGGACCCAGTCACGGGCACCCCATCAGGTGCATAATCGGACCCCGGCTGAGGTTGAGGCAGCGATTGTCCGAGTGCGCCAAACCATCACCAGTGGGCAAGACCCAGAGTTGCGTTACGCCAACATCGGGGCAGAGACGATTGCCTTTGAGCTTGAACGGGTTAAGTTGACCCCACCCCACCGGGCCACCATTAACCGGGTCTTGCGACGGCACGGTTTGGCTGAACCGCGACCACGTAAGGCCGAGCGGGCCAAACTGCCCGACGATTATCCCTGGCCCCAAGCTGAGCAGCCCAACGCGCTGCACGTCTTTGACTTTGTCAGCCGTGCCTTTGTCGGAGGTGGCCGATGTCATGGCTATCATCTGCTCGATTGTGCCCGCCGTTGGCCCTTTTTGCGGGTGGAAACCAGCAAATCGGTGGAGTTAGTCAGCCAATTTCTGCTCGCTGGCTGGCGCGAAGTCGGCTTGCCCAGGGGGCTGCACTTGGACAATGATTTGGTCTGGAATGGCGGTGGGCGCGGGCAACGGGTCTTGAGTACAATTGTCCGCCTAGGCTTGAGCGTGGGAGTGGAAGTCATTTTTATTCCACCCTACACCCCTCAAGCTAATCCGTTGATTGAAAGTTTCAACGATGTCTGGGATACCAACTTTTGGCATCGCACTCAGTTCCGCAATGCTGACCATCTCCAAACCGAGTTGCCCGTGTTTGAATGGTACTGTCGGCATCGTCGGCCCTTGACTGATTTGGGCGGTCGAACGGCTGACCAAGTTGCGCCTGATTTTCAGCCCATGTTGCTTCCGACTACCTTTGACCTCGACCTGAAAAAGTCCCTGGCCTTAACCGCTGGTTATGTCCACTTCATTCGCTTTGTCTCCTTGGACGGTCATTTTTCCGTCCTGAATGAAACTTGGACTTTGGACAAGGAACGTTGGGCTGGCCGGACGACCCGAGCCACGATTGATACGGCGCTTGAGCAACTCAACGTTTACTATCAACCCGCCAAGCATGCTAACTGTCAACTCATTGCCCAGTTCGACTATCCGTTAGCTGAACCTGTCCAAGCCTTGGCTTGTGCTTATCAACGTGAACACGCTAAGCTTTGGCCCGCCACAACAAATTCGCTTGTTAAAGTGTGAACAATGTGCTGCGACTACACCTCATTTATAAAAGTGTGAACAATGTGCTGCGACTAATCATATAGCACCTATCTGGGCCGCTCCGGTTACGATCAAGGGTTTGACGTGACAGTGAAGGAGAATGCGGCGGGTCAGCCTATCATCTACCTGTTTGGGATGACGAATAATGCCGACTTCCCAACAACCCTCAACGCCTTCGACCGCACTCACAAGGGAAACAGAGGCGTTTTTGGTCAAGCTGCGACCGGCCCGGGGCGGTAAGCGCAGATTTGCTCTATAGCACCTACCTGGGCGGCAGCGGTTTCGATACGGCTTATTCATTGGCGATTGACCCGGCCGGTAACGCCTACCTGGGCGGTGAAGCCTCAGCCGATTTCCCGTTGTCAGCCGGGGCTTATGACTCAACCTATGCCGGGATCAGTGAGGATGGGTTTGTGGCCAAAATCCGGCCTGACAGCAGCAGGACGGACAACCTGCTGTACTCTACCTACCTGGGCGGGGATGGCTATGGTTTCGACTTTGTATCCGGGATTGGGGTGGATACCAACGGTAAAATTTATGCCGTGGGCTATACCGACTCCACTAATTTTCCCACCACCTCTGGCGCGGCTCAGCCAAATCTGGATACGGACCAGGATGGGTTCGTAGTCAAGTTGGATCCTAATCTCTCCGGGCAAGATAGCCTCTTATACAGCTCCTACTTGGGCGGCGCGGAAGTTGACTACTTCTTCGACCTGGCGGTTGACGCAGCGGGCTATGCTTATGTTGTGGGCGGAACGTGGGGTTCAATAACTATGCACGACCCCGACATGGGGGATTGGAGCTATGCTTACGATGCCGCCGGCAACCTGACCCGCCAGACCGACGCCACGCCCGGCGGACAAAGCACCTGCCTGTACTATGATACGCTTAACCGGCTGCTGGGCAAGCAGTATCTCAGCGGCACCTCCTGCCCAGGATCGCCCAGCTATAACCTGAGCTACGGTTACGACAGCGGGGCCACTTACGGCGTGGGCCGGCGCACGGTGATGACCGATACCGCCGGCACGGTGAAGTGGAACTACGACATCCAGGGCCGGGTGACGGATGAGACCCGCCACTTTGGCGGTCCCTTTGAGAGCCTGGACAACAGCGCCAACCTGCCCAGCGGCGATTATGTGACCCGCACCAGCTACGACCTGGCCGGCCGGCTGGTGAGCCTCACTTATCCCGACGGTGAGGTGGTGACCAC
>CAZDMM010000393.1:0-7112 GCA_964505845.1 uncultured Caldilineaceae bacterium | reverse complement strand
CAGCCGCAACGGTTGGCGCAGCTTCCAGGCCGCTGCCGACCTCAAAGCGCCATTTTTCCTGGCCGGTCTGGCTGTCCAGGGCGTGGAGAGTACCATCAAAAGTACCGATGTAGACTACCCCCGCCGCCACCGTTGGGGAAGAGCTGGGACTCATCGTTATCTTACATTGCCACGGTGGCCGGCCGGTTTGGCTGTCAACCGCGCGCAAGTAGCCATCATTACTGCTGAAATACACCAGGCCGTTGAGCGCGGTGGGTGAAGAATCTACGGTGCTGCCGGTTTTAACGCGCCATACTTCCCGGCCGGTCTGGCTATCTACGGCATAGAGGTGATGCTGGCCGGGGCTGACACAGTGATCCCCATTACACCCGCTGCCAAAATAGAGCAGGCCATAAGCCAGCGCCGGGCTGCTATAGATGGGGCCTTCCGTTTCAAAGCGCCATTTTTCCTGCCCGGTCTGGCTGTCTATGGCGTACAGGCAGTGATCAAAGCTGCCGACATAGACGATGCCATGCCCCACGACTGGGGAAGAGCGTACCAGGCCGCTGGTTTGGAAGCGCCACTGGAGCTGGCCGGTGCGAGCATCCAGGGCATAGAGATAGTGGTCATCGCTGCCGATGTAGAGCACGCCTTCTACTACCGCCGGAGATGACCAGATGGCCCCGCCGGTCTGGAAGCGCCACTTTTCCTGGCCGGTTTCCGTATCAATAGCGTAGACATATTTCTTGGGACTCCCGACATACACCGTGTTCCCCTCAAGGGCCGGCGAGGGATTGCCTACCCCATCGCCTATTTTGAATTTCCACTTCAACCGGCCCTGCTCCGGCCCTTTAAGTAGGCCGTAATCGCCGGTGCGTTGCAGATTGCCCCGGAACATGGCCCCGGTGGGGACGATTTTAGAATAGGCGTTGATAAGAATACCCAGGATCAGCGCCAGCAGCAGGATAACCAGGGCGGTCAAGAAAGGGTTGAGACGCGGCTGGCTATGGTAGGTCATGGTAACTTCAGCGGGAATTTTAACCTTAGTTTGGTTGGTCATCATCGTTTCTCATTTTTTGATCTCATCATACCGACCCATCGTCACAAGAGCGTCACAACTTGCCCGCCTCTCCAAGACTAAGCCAGCGGGCCGAGGCTGAAGCCAACGGCCACGTAAGCGAGAGCGAAGCCCTAATGGGCTGAATCTTAGCTCGAAGAGCTTTGCTCTCTGAGTGCGGCGGCTTCAGCCCCGCACTTTGGCTGGTGTCCACGCTGTGCGTCAGTTTGGACACCCAATTGCGTGGCGAAACTCAGTTTCGCCACGAGAATCCAACTTGCCGGCGGAACGTTAAATTTCAACCCTCTTCAGAAATAAAAAAGACCTGCATTGCGCAGGTCTCTATGAAGGGTTGCAACTGTGTGAGCGAATTTATGCTTTCGCCAGGGCGTAAGCCACTGCTTGCTTAAATGACATCGCCCGGCCCTCGCCCCAGGCGGCGGCAAAGGCGGCATCTCCCAAAGAGGCGCGGGCCAGCGCCAGGGAAGGGGCGTAATCTGCCTGATAGGCCGGCGGCAGCGGTGCATTGATGGCCTGGCGCAAGGCTTCTGCGGCTCCCATGAGTTGCATCGCCCGTTCGGCTTGCCCTTGCCCCAGCAGCGTAAGCGCGATTGCCTCCAAGATATACGAGGAGCTGACCGGGTCCTCTACGGCTGAGGCAATTGCCAGAGCTTCCTGAAAGAGCGTTGTCGCTTGTAGGTAATCGTTTCGGCGTCGCGCTATGTCACCCAGGCCGCCCAGGGCAAAAGCGATCATGGTTTTGTTGCCGTGTTTGCGGGCCAGGGTCAGGCCCTCCTGGGCGTATTCAGCGGCCCGTTGCAGCTCTCCCAGGCGGGTATACATATCCTGTAACTCCAGTAGCCGCTGGGTCATGGCTATTTCGTCTTCCAATTGTCGGGCCAGGTTCAAACTCTCTTCTAATAGCCCAACCGCTTGAGGCCGATCCCCCTGATCGTTGGCGATGATGCTCAACAGGAAGAGGCAGGAGGCAACCCCGGCTTTGTCTCCCATCTCCCGGAACAGCCCCAGGCTTTGTTGGGCCAGGGTCAGGCTTTGCTGATAATCTCCCTGCTCACACACCAATTGTCCTACCTTGAATAAGGCCTGGGCGCGAACCAAATCAGAGACCTGCTCACTATGGGCCAGCATTTTGGTGATCCATTCGCGGCCCTCGCTGATATAACCATATCTGCACCAGAAACTACCGATGGCCACGGCCAGGTGTAACCCGGCCTCAGCCTGGCCGCTCTCCAACGACCAGGCCAAGGCCGCCCGCAGGTTGTCGTGCTCCGCCTCAAGACGGTTCAGCCAGCTTAACTGCTCGGCGCTGTGCAGTTTAGGTTCGGCTTGCTTGGTCCATTCCAGGAAAAAGGCCAGGTGACGATCTCTCATCCACGCGACCTCGCCCGAAGCTAACAATTCTTCCCAGGCATACTGCCGGATCGTTTCCAGTAACTTATAGCGCGCGCCGTTGAGGTATTCTGGCGTGTCCACCATGACGAGGGATTTGTCAACCAGATGTGTCAGCAAATCAAGCAGGGGAGCAGAGGGGCTGAGGAGCAGGGGCGAAAATTCCTCTGCTCCCCCGCTCCCCTGCTCCGCATCCCCTGCCCCAATTGACTCTGCTGCCTCCAACGTAAACCCACCGGCAAAGACAGCTAAGCGGCGAAACAAGACCCGTTCCGGTTCGGTCAGCAGTTCATAACTCCAGCCTATAGTAGCCCGCAAAGTTTGATGGCGGGGTAACTCGGTGCGGCTGCCCTGGGTGAGCAGGTTGAAGCGGTCGTTCAGCCGGTCGGCCAGTTGTTCCACCGGCAGCACTTTGACCCGCGCCGCCGCCAATTCCAGGGCCAGGGGGATGCCATCCAAATGGCGACAAATCTTGACTACGACCGGCGCGTTTTGCAAAGTGAGATCAAAATCTGGCTTGACCGCCATCCCCCGCTCCATAAAGAGTTGAATCCCTTCAAATTGGAGCAGGGGTTTCAAGAGGGGTAGCGGCTGGGGTTCAGGCACGGCCAGCGGAGGAACCGGCCAGGTTATCTCGCCGGTCAGCCCCAGGGCCTCACGGCTGGTGGTCAAAATTTGTAGATGCGGGCAGACGCTCAACAGGGTGGCGGCCAATTGGGCGCAGGCCGCCACCAGGTGCTCACAATTATCCAGCACCAACAGCAGCCGCCGCGAGCGCAGAAAGTCTATCAAGGCTTCAGCCAACGGTTGGTTGGGCGCCGGTCGCACGCCCAAAACTTTAGCCACCACTTGTAGGACAAGCTGAGGGTCGCTTAGGGCCGCCAATTCCACCCACCAGACGCCATCCGGGAAGGCATCCAAGAGTTCGGTGGTAGCCTGGATAGCCAGGCGAGTTTTGCCGCTGCCGCCCGCGCCGGTGAGGGTCAACAAGCGGGAACCCTCACCCCTAGCCCCTCTCCCTTTCTGGGAGAGGGGAGAGATTAGTTGCTTGATTTCGGCTAGTTCACGCTGGCGACCAATAAAACTGGTCAAGGGGATGGGCAGATTGGTAAGGCGAGCTTCAAGCGACGGACGCTCGCCGGGCGACTGTTTGATCCACTGGTAGAGGGCGGTGGTTTCGGGCAGCGGTTCGACGCTCAAATCCGTTTGCAATACCTGCCGGCAGCTTTCATACTGGGCCAGGGCGGCGCTGCGGTCGCCGGAAGCGGCCAGGCAAAACATCAGGTGTTGGTGGGCGCGCTCATTGCTCGGATCGGCCCTAAGCACCTGGCGGGCAAACTCAATGGCCTGCTCGTAATCGTGGCGAGACCGCATTTCTTGAGTGAGCCGCAGCAGGGCCTCCAGGTAGCGACTGCGATACTGTTCGCGCTCAGGCGTCAGCCAATCATCATAAAAATCGGCCAGCAGGTCGCCCTGGTAAAGTGAGATGAGCGCCCGGAGATTGGAGAGTGACGCCTCAGCGTTTGACCGCTGTTCAAACTCGTGGACATCGCTCCACAGGGGATAAGCCGGATTGAGTTGCACCGTATCGCGGTCGGCCAGGAGGAGATCAGTGCCGAGGTCTTGGCGCAGGGTAGCCAGGGCGGTGCGGAGCGAGTGGCGCGCCTCGGCGTCGGGAGAGTCGCCCCAAAAGAGGGCGGCCAATTTTTCACGGGGATGCGTTTCAGGGTGCAACAGAAGATAAGCCAGCAATGACTCGACTTTGCGGCGGGGCAGGTGGATTGGCCCTATTTCGCTTTCTACGCGGAAGCGTCCCAGCAGGTAGAAACGCAGACGAGGTGTGTCTGCCGTAGCTGAGGAGGTGTGAGCCATCCTTGCTCCTTCTATCTTGCAGACGAAACCTTCCCGGAAGCTGTTTGAGAGTGATTAACCCTCATTACGCCGAGCTTCCGGGAAGGTGCAGCCTAAGGCATATTTCGCTTCTTATTTGGCAATCTCATACATAAAATCGTAGGCTGAACCTTTAGCGTCACGGGCGTGCAGTTTCATTTGGCCCCGCGCCTCACTGTAGGCTCCGCTACCGCCGGTAATGGCCAAAACCGAGTCTTTGGTATCGTAGAACGGCCCCTCGACGGTCAACTGGCCTTCAGCCAGGGTTAGCGTCCAGAAACATTCCCAGGCTTCGCCCACTACGGTGCGAGCGCAGTAGCCGTTGTCGGTACCGAGCTGTTTTTTGTTGGCAGCATCAAAGACCGGGTTGGCAAAGGTCAGGATATCCCCTACCGAGTCGCCTTTTTCCCCGGTGTCGGTCACAATGTCGGTGTCGGCGTGTTCCACCACCTTAAGGGTGGTGGCGGCTTTGCCGCTATTGGCAAATCCAAACAAGGCCATTACGACCACTACCAGTAAAATAGCATAGTAGATTTTCATTTTACTCCCCCCTGAATGATAATAGACTCTATCGGGAATAAGACGAAAGCCAGGTGACAGGCACTTCTGAACGCTAAAAATAGGCATATTTGGCTCAAAACGGCCTGATTTAAGCCAGATAAGTGCCTGTCACCTTAATCCCGATAATGTTTAATATTTTTAACGTGAAGTTGGATGGTAATCCCATCCTCCTGGGCAGTCAAATTTTTATCATAATGGTGGATTTAAATGACAACGGAGCGCAAGTTAGCAGAATTGCACCAAGCTATTCGCCTTTATCCGCGCCTCTCAGCTATAGATTTGCAGGCCAAAGTTAAGGCGACGGAAGCGGAAATTATGATAGCTATGTCGGACGAGGTGGCAGAAATCCCCCTGGCCGATTTGGACGCGGTGCTGGAAAACCTGCGCGCCTGGGGCCAGGTCATGTCGCTCATCCGCAACCGCGATGCGGTGTGCGAGCTAAAGTTTGAGGCCGGCACGCTCTATCGCCATCACGAGTGGCTCAACTCCCTTGACTCGGCCTACAACCTGCACCTTCGCATTGCCGCTACCCGGCGCATCCTGTTGTTGGTCAAAGCCAACCACAAGCGCGACGGCCAAACCGCCTCGCTCAACTTTGCCAACGAGGCCGGACACGTCTTTTGGCGGGTCTATGCTCAATCAGAAGAAGCACATGAACGGTTCAAACAACTAATGGAGTATTACGAAAAATAAGGAAGGTTGGAGGGCTAGAAAGTTAGCAAATCTCCCTTCTTCCAACCCTCCAACCTTCCAATCTTCCCTCTTTCACTCTCCGGCAATCGCCTTGACCAGCTCCCGGCAAAAGGCCGGAATATCCTCCACCACCCGGCCCCACACCAGGTTGCCGTCGCGGAAGGCCGGCTCATCCACCCAGGTGGCTCCGGCGTTGACCAGATCATCTTTGATGCCCAGGCTACCGGTGGCCCGATGTCCCTTGACAATGCCGGCAGAGATGCCGACCAGCCCGGCATGGCAAATCAGCCCCACAATTTTACCTTGCTCATAAGCCTGCCGCACCAGGCCGGTAACGGCGGGGTAACGCCGCAGCTTGTCGGGGGCCCAGCCGCCGGGAACCACCACCGCCTCAAAGTCAGCGGCGCTGACGGTGCTGGCGGCCACCTCGCTGGTGGCGCTCAAAGCATTTTTGCCTTTCACCGTCTTATCGGCCACCGCCCCAACGATGGTCGTGACCGCGCCTTCCTCGCGCAGCCGCATCACCGTGACCCAAAACTCCAAATCCTCAAAACCTTCCTCCAACAGAACTGCGATTCGTTTACCTTTGAGTTTCATCAGAAAATCTCCTTTATAGTGTGACCGCCGACCGCTGACCATTGACCGCCATCATTCCGGCGGTCGTCTGTCGGCGGTCAGCCGTCCTTCTAATAACATTCTAGCACGAATCTATTAAAATTCTAACAAATGTCGCTTATGATAGTCCCAGTGAAAGAATGATACTATTTGGTGAACAGTGAACAGTAACAGTGGATAGTAATCAGTTTAACCGTTTACCGATTACTGATTACTGACCACTGACCACTGACTACTGATTACTATTTTCTCAGGAGGTTTGAAATTATGGGTAAGATCATTGGAATTGACCTGGGCACGACCAACAGCGTGGTAGCGGTGATGGAAGCCGGCGACCCGGTGGTCATCGCCAATGCGGAAGGTGGCCGCACCACGCCCAGCGTGGTTGCGTTTAATAAGAATCATGAACGGCTGGTGGGACAGACTGCTAAACGGCAGGCCGTCACTAACGCCGATAACACCATTTACTCGGTCAAACGCTTGATTGGCCGCAACTATGACGACACGGACATCGAGCGCAAGATGCTGGCCTACCATGTGGAGAAAGGCCCTTCCGGCGATGCCCGGATTCGTATCCCGATTATGAACAAGGTCTACACCCCGCAGGAAATTTCGGCGATGGTGCTGCAAAAGCTTAAAACCGATGCCGAAGCCTACCTGGGCGAGCCGGTTACCGAAGCCGTTATCACCGTGCCGGCCTACTTTAACGACAGCCAGCGCCAGGCCACCAAAGACGCCGGTAAAATTGCCGGCCTCAATGTGCGCCGCATCATCAACGAGCCGACGGCGGCTGCCCTGGCCTACGGTTTGGACAAAAAGAGCAACGAGACCATTTTGGTGTTTGACCTGGGCGGCGGCACCTTTGACGTGAGCGTGCTGGAAGTGGGCGACGGCGTCATCGAGGTGA
>CAZDMM010000392.1:0-7113 GCA_964505845.1 uncultured Caldilineaceae bacterium | reverse complement strand
GTGCAAGAGTTAGTTCTGCAAACAACTCACGCTGTTCAATCCCAACTTCAAGATGATATACAATCTATATCACTGATTGTCGAACTTAATAAAGAAGGTCAAATAAGTAAAACCTGGAGATTACGGAAAAATGACTAGAAAATTCTTTACCCAGATTGCTTCAATATTTGATCGAGAGGTTACTAAATGAATATAAAAGGAGACAACGTTGCCCCTCCTATCAATCAGACAACCGTAATAATCCTCAGTATTGTAGTAGCAATTGTAGTTTTGGTAAGTATAGGACTTATTTACTGGTTCAAATATTCTAATTCATCAACACCTGTTGCCGGGAACGAAAGCATTCCACAACCAACTGAGCCTTGGCCCATTGTTCCTCCAACTTTTACGCCTACATCCTCCCCTACACCAAAATCTACGCCACTCCCCACAGCTACACCTACTGCAACCCCCACCCTAGCACCAACTGCAACCCCTACTCCAATTATTGTGGGTTGGCAAGAATTAGGTTATCTTACTACAGCCGAGTTTATTGGTGTAACCGTTACAGAATTTACGCGCGAGCGGTCGTTTGCTCCTGATGAAAAAATTATTCTAAAAGCTGTTGGCAAAATTCAAACAGGCATTGATATGTCTCAGATAGAAGACTCTGATGTAGAAGTCAATGGAACTTCTGTAAAGATTGTCTTACCGCGTGCTAAAGTAATCAGTATTGATTTATTACGGGGTGAAACACAGATAATTGATAAAGGGTTGTTTCCAGGTGAGGGCCTGGAAACAGCGGCATTGGATCAGGCTCGGACAGATTTAGAACAGTGGGCTGTTGGACAAGGAAATTTACTTGATTTGTCGGAGAAACTGGGCAAGATACAGTTAGAAAGCTTCCTACGGCAACTGGGGTTCAGAGAAATCATAATCACATTCAAGAACAAGCAAGGAATGTAATTGATGTATCGGCTCTTAATAAAAATCGCTTGGAATGCATTATCAATAATTGCGCTGGTGTTACTGGTTTTGTGGCTTTTGGGGTTATTTCCGCCACCTTCCCCACCGCCTCCAACAGCAACAGTAACAGCAGGCGCCCCAGTATTAGAAGCAATTAAGCATGTCAATAAGCAGATATTTATAGAGCATTACAATGCGGTAGATGTAACTTATACGGAAGTGCCGGATTGGGTTGGTATATTTGGGATTAGACAAGAATTTATTGTTTTAATACGGGGGCGAGTGCCAGCGGGATTTGACTTACAGCAGTTAAGTGAAAAAGATGTGTGGGTCAGTGCAGATAGGAAACGCGTACAATTAACTTTGCCATCCCCTATTATTTTTAAGGACAATGTTTTCATTGATTTTGAGAATAGCCGAATCCTTTCGCAGAGTGATACCTGTCCCAATTTCATTTGTGAAGATAACCTTGTAGCTTATCAAAGTCAAGTGATGCCTACTGGCAGAGATAAACTTATCGAATTCGCTCTAAAAAATGGTATCCTGGAACAATCGGCTAAAGATGGTAAGGAATATTATGAGCAATTCTTAAAATCTCTTGGTTTTGAGGAAGTCAGGGTTATTGTAAATGGGTATGGATTGTGAGAGTATATTCTGTGCTATGTAACTTTGCTCTATCCGTTGTTCCTGGCGCTCCGCGTGGGCCTTGAACCACGGCTACCGGTAGAGCCTCGGTAGATCCAATTTTTATTTGTAACAGACGCATCCTATGCCTCTGCGGCGGCGTGGGAGCCGCCACAGCTATGGAATCTGTGCTCTACTGAGACTCGTCACGCCGCTGTTATAAGGCTTTGAAAAAGGAGAGCCGCATGCTTACCTTCTTGTACCAAAACTTCAACCATCTGCTTTTTGTCCTGCTCCTGCTGGGCCGTTTGGGCGACATCCTGACCACCTACCTGGTTACGCCCAACCTCAAGCTAGAAGCCAACCTTCTGGCCCGCAAGCTGCGCTGGCCTTTTGCCTGGGCCACCCTGCTGGTCGCCTTTCTGGCCTATTATAGCCCTGAATTTGCCATCGTCGGGATTGTGGTCTCCCTGCTCATCTCGGCCTCCAACGCCTCTAAAATCCTGACCGCCCGGATTATGGGCGAGGAAGAATATTACCGTTTTACGGTCAGCATCTTGCTAAAGAGTTCGCCCGGCTCGGCTTTGCTGTTCATGCTGCTGCCGGTTTTCTTCCACACCGTGCTGGGCTTTACCCTGCTGCTTTTTTACCACAACCCCCTGGTAGATTGGGGCTTTTATTTCGCTCTCGGCTTTTTAACTTACGCCTTTGCCATCGCCTTTCACTCCACTATGTTTTACTTTCGCCTGCGCCGCTTTCATCAACGGGCCGCCCTGCCGGCGGAATGAGTATTTTAAAAACCTTGTGTGTCACCCTGGCGACGGTTAACCGTCAGCCGGCTAATGGCAAACTATCCCCCGCTTGTTTATTACCCTGTCTGAGATAATGGTATAATCCGTAGTGTGTGGTGCGTGTTCCGTCGGCTTTGTGTACTACGCATTAAATTCTTACGGCTGGCGCCCGTTCTTTGGGTGTTTACGCTTTACGTTTTAGACCCATGAAACCAATCTCTCGCAATCGCAAACTCATCACCGGGCTGATGACTGTCGCCATTTTAACCATCCTGGCTACCGCCGTCATCGTTGATGGCTGGCTGCTGGTTGACCTGCCCCGGCCCGACGAACTGTACCGATACACCAGCGCCCCCTCCACCAAAATCTTTGACCGGCACGGCACGCTGCTGTACGAGATCACCGACCCTCACCAGGGCTTGCACACCCCGCTGAAGTTGGAGGACATACCGCCGGCCTGCCTCAACGCCACCATCGCCACCGAGGACGCCAGCTTTTACCGCAACCCTGGTGTGGATGCCTGGGCTATTCTGCGCGCCCTGTACATCAACTGGCAGGGCGGCGAGGTCTTGAGCGGCGGCAGCACCATCACCCAGCAGTTGGCCCGCAACCTGCTCCTCTCGCCCCAGGAGCGCACCCAGGTCAGTCTGACCCGCAAACTGCGCGAAGCTATCCTGGCCTGGCGGCTGGCCCGCACTTATTCCAAAGATGAAATCCTGACCCTCTACCTCAACGAAACTTACTACGGCAACCTGGCCTATGGCATCGAAGCGGCCAGCCGCACCTACTTTGGCAAACATGCCGCCGAACTGGATTTGGCCGAGTGCGCCATGCTGGCCGGTTTGCCCCAAAGCCCGGCCAACTACAACCCCCTGGAAAACCCCGAAGCAGCCAAAGCGCGCCAAAGCATCGTGCTTGATTTGATGGTCAAACAGGGGTACATCTCGCCGGAGCAGGCCGGCAGCGCCCGCAGCGAAAAATTGGGCTACGCCGCCATCCCCTTTCCTATCGCCGCCCCCCACTTTGTCATGTACATTCGCGGCCAGTTGGAGCGCCAATTTGGCCTGGAGGCCATCTATCGCCAGGGTTTGCAGGTCTACACCACCGTAGATTTGAACGTGCAGAACGCTGCCCAGCGCATTGTGCGCTACCGCCTGGCCGAGTTGAGCAAGCAGAAAGAGGGCCAGCCGCCCCGCAACATCCGCAATGCGGCGGTAGTGGTGCTGAACCCCACCAGTGGTGAAGTGTTGGCGATGCTCGGCAGCCCCGATTACTTTGACCCACGCATTGATGGCGCAGTCAACGCGACAATGGCCACCCGCCAGCCCGGCTCCTCTATCAAACCCATTACCTACGCCGCCGCCTTTGACCCCACTATCGCCGCTGCGCACGGCTATGAGCCGCTCACCGCCGCTTCGATGCTGGTGGATTGGCGCACCGCTTTTGTGACCAAAGAAGGCCAGCCCTACGTACCGGAAAATTACGACCGTACCTGGCGCGGGCCGGTTTTGCTGCGCCAGGCTCTGGCCAGCAGCTACAACCTCATCGCGGTCAAGGTGCTAGATTACGTTGGCCTGGACAGCATGATTGACCTGGCCCGTTCCATGGGCATCACCACCTTTGACAACAAAAACTTTGGCCTGGCCCTGACCCTGGGCGGCGGTGAAGTCCGCCTGTTAGAACTGACCGCCGCCTATGGCGCCTTTGCCAACGGCGGGCGCAAAGTTGAACCTGTCACCATCACCCGCATCACCGACCATCAAGGCAACCTCATTTACCAATTACCACCCACCACTTACCAATCCCCCCAAATCCTCGACCCCCGCACCGCCTACCTCATCACCTCTATCCTGAGCGACAACTACGCCCGCCGTTCCACCTTTGGGGCGGGCAGCCCGCTCAATCTGACGCGTCCGGCGGCGGCCAAAACCGGCACCACCCAGGATTGGCGCGACAACTGGACGGTCGGCTACACCCCGGATTTTGTGGTGGGGGTGTGGGCCGGCAACGCCGACAACGAACCCATGCGCCACATCTCCGGCGTCACCGGGGCGGCCCCCATCTGGCATGACCTGATGGAAGAACTGCACCAAACCATCCCGGCGCATGATTTCGTCCGGCCCGACGGCCTGGTTGAAAAAACCGTCTGCGGCGATAACGGACTTGTGCCTGTGCCAAGTGTCAAGTCGCCCGCCAAAGGCGCGCAAGGCGAGGCGCGCATCCCCCCCAAAGGGGCGCAGAGCGAGGGACGCAAAGCGGCGCAGGTGTCAAGTGTCGGACCGCACGATATTCCTAATTACCAATTATCAATTACCAATTACCAATCTCCCGTCCCGTGCTCTCATACCATAACCGAACTCTTCATCGCCGGGACGGAGCCGCGCCGTTTTGACGATTGGCATCAATCCATCGCCATAGACCGGCGCAACGGCCTGCGGGCCGGGGTTGGCTGCCCGGCTGAGTTTGTCGCCTTCCAGCCCTTTACCCTCTACCCCGCCGAAGCCCTGGCCTGGGCCAAAAAGCAGGGCATCCCCCGCCCGCCAGAAGGGTACTCGCCGCTGTGCCCCAACCAGCAGACCGCAGACGGCAGACCGCAGACCGCAACAGAGCAAATCTCCTCCGCTCCTCCGCTCCTCCGCTCCCCCGCTCTGCTCTTCACCAGCCCCGATCAAGGCAGCGTCTTCCGCCTGGTTCCTACCATCCCGGCGAACAAGCAAAAGATTCGGGTCAGCGTGCGCCCCACCGATGGCGTGACCGTGCGGCAGGTGACGCTGCTCATCAACGGCCAACCCCTGGCCCAGGGCTGGGAAACCTTGTGGCAGATGTCGCCGGGGACGTATACCTTTGAAGCCGCCGGATTGGATGTTGCAGGAAACAAAGTGCAGGCCAACCGGGTGACGATTAAAGTAGTGGAATAGCTCCCCCTTTGACGTGAATCTATATTAGTTCTGGTCAATAATTTTTATGCTCGCCAACACTACGGTCAAATCCAGCCGCCTTATCAAGGCGACGCCCTTTTTCTATGGGTGGGTCATCCTGGTAGCCGGCATGGTCGGCATCATCATGATGGGGCCGAGCCAGACCTTCACCATCAGCGTTTTCATTGATTATTTCATCCAGGATTTGGGCATCTCGCGGGCCAATATCTCGCTGATTTATGGGCTGGCTGTTAGACCATCTCTCGCCGCGTTGGGTGTTATCCGGCAGCCTCTTTTTGCTGGCTGCAACCATGCTCATGCTCCTGGTGATGACCACCCCAGAGCAAGCCTTGATTTTTGGGGCCTTGAACGGCCTGACCAGCGGCGCGTTCCGGGTGCTGGATACGGTGGTCTGGGCTAAATATTTTGGCCGCCTGCACCTCGGCTCCATTCGCGGGGCGGTGATGATTGGCGTGGTCGGCGGGACGGCCCTGGGGCCGTATCCGCTGGGCCTGAGCCTGGACACCCTGGGCAACTACACCCCGGCGCTGCTGGTCTTGCCCCTGGGTATCGGGGTGGCGGCGTTGTGGATCAAACGGCCGGAGAAACAGACCAATGCAACGTGATGAGGCAAAAATTTGGTTTCAAGTTTAGTGGAGGTTGTGGTAAAATTGGGTAAGGTATAAAGAAAAATTCCAGGAGCTGACGAATGAACCCAGCTACTCAAGTTCAACAATGGAAGGAAAAAGAAATATTGAAAACTTTGGCAGCACGCGGCCAGGAGCTCCGAAATTTGGGGGTGCATAAACTCGGTCTTTTTGGCTCTTACCTGCACGATACGGCCAAACCGGACAGTGATATGGACTTTCTAGTAGCCTTAGAGCGGCCTTCTTTTGACGCTTACATGGATGTCAAGTTCTTTTTGGAAGACCTGTTTCAAAGTCGAGTGGACTTGGTGATAGAGGAAAACCTTAAGGCGAGTCTGCGCCCTTATATCTTGAGTGAAGTAAAATATGTCCCGGGATTATAAGCTCTATTTGGCTGACATCCTGGAAGCGATTCGCAAGATTGAGAGCTATACTCAAGGCTTGTCTCTGCTTGAGTTTAGTCAGGATGAAATGCGGGTGGATGCCGTTATGCGGAATCTGGAAATAATTGGCGAGGCCACCAAGAATATTCCCCCAGAAATTAGACAAAATATCCTACGATTGAATGGCGCAAAATAGCCGGGCTGCGTGATGTAGCTATCCACACCTACTTTACAATTGATTTGAGGATTATTTGGGATGTGATAGAGAATAAGCTGCCCTCCCTACAGCATGATGTTGCCAGGATAGTTGATAAGGAAGCCTGAGTCATCAGCCACTTTGATAGCTTTGCCAATCCCTCCCAATCCCCCACGCTCAACCGTCGCTGAACCCGTCAGCCGGAAACGGGTTTGGGGTTTAGCAAAATGACTCTCCTTGTGATAGGATAACAACAAAACACCTAAAACGTAAAGCGTAAAACGTAAGGGTTGCGGTTGGAAATAGTTTTCTCAGTGAGACCTTACGTTTTACCCCTAGAGAGGCCACTGATGAAAAAACTAACCATTCTACTTACCCTGGTCCTGACTCTCTTGATCATTAGCTGCAACCCTACAGCCACCCCGCCTCCCCCCGCGCCCAAGCAGCCCACCGCCGAAGCGCAGGCTGTCACCCCAGAAAGTACTGCGACGACGGAAGCCGAACCAACAGCAACCTTCCAACCTTCCAGCTCTGCCGAAGGCACGCAGAGCGCAACCCTCCAACCCTCCAACCCTCCAACTTCCACCCCCACGCCCGAACCCCTGCCCC
>CAZDMM010000391.1:0-7122 GCA_964505845.1 uncultured Caldilineaceae bacterium | reverse complement strand
TTTTCGGCCAGGTAGGGTTTTTGCTGGCGCAGAATTTGTTTGATTTCGCCCAGAGATTTTTGGGCTGCCATGCTGCCTCCGCTGGAGGTATTATACCATTACCCCCCTGGCCTCCCAAAGGAGGAAATAGTCCCCTGGCCCCCCAAAGGGGGAATAGTCTGGGGTCGGGGGGGGCTTACTCAATCACCTTACACGCTTTGGCTATCTTTTGCAAAACGGTTTCAATATCGTGCAAAATCTCCTCATTGCGAAAGCGAATCACGGTGAAACCGCGCTGGGTCAGCCATTCGGTGCGGGCGGCGTCGTACTCTTGCTGGTGCTGGTGAATGCCGCCATCTACTTCGATCACCAATTGGTGGGCGTGACAGTAGAAATCGAGGATAAAATGATGAACGGGATGCTGCCGCCTGAATTTCAGCCCGTACAGTTGTTTATTTTGCAGCCGTTCCCACAGGGCCGTCTCGGCCGGTGTTTGGGGCCAGCGGAGTTCTTTCGCTCGCTGGCGGACCCCAGGCGGGGAGTAGTATTTGGGTTGTTTTTGGGGCATCGTCGCTCCTTTTAGGTCGTCCTTGCTTGGGGGTGGTAGGCCCCCCTAGCCCCCCAAAAGGGGGAACACCCCCTAGCCCCCCAAAAGGGGGAACACCCCCTAACCCCCCTCTGGGGGGCCGGCTTTCTCCCCCCTTTGGGGGGCCGGCTTTCTCCCCCCTTTGGGGGGCGGGGGGGCCTACCCCAACGCCTCATTCAAATCGTCAAACATTTGGGCCAATTCAGCCTGGCCAAACAAGCGCTTGGCCGCGTTAAGGCCGCCTTCGGCCTGGAAGTAGTCGTTGAAATCGCGCCGGGTGAAGGCCAGGTTGACCCCCACCACCTCGGCGATGCGGTCTAGCCATTGCCGCTGGGCCGGGGTGAAGCGCTGGCCGGCGGCTTCGTGCGCCGCCAGCCACTCCTGGTAGCGCTGCTGCACCCGCTCGGGGTAGGGGATCAGTTCATCCTCCAACTGCACCACCGCCCGGATCAGGCTGATCAGGTTAGTCAGCCGCTTGCGGGGCGCGTTTTTCAGCCGGGCGTAGGCGTTCCACAGGGCCTCGGTGGTCCAGGCGGGCCGGGTGCGGGTGATCTCGGCTTCCAGGGTTTTCAAATCCTCAAAGGTGAGCCGGCGCCCGGCCCGGTACGCGGCGGCGGATTCTCGTAGGGACAACCCTGGTGGTTGCCCGGATTGGGCAGGCGCGAGGCCTGCCCCTACGGATTTGTTTGGTTTGAGAGTGCAGGGCGTCCAACTCGTCCTTCTTCTGCTCCAGAAAATCACGGAAGGATTGGATCATCGTCCCGGCCAGGTCGGTGGCCTGCCGGTCAAAGCCGGCCTGCACCAGTTCATCCAGGTTGAGCGTGTCCAATACCTGCTCGTGGCGCTCCTGGATGGTCAGCAGGACATGTCGCAGGGCCACATTCCCGCCGATGAGGGCGGCGGCCTGGCCGCGCAGTTCCTCGGCGGCGGCTTCGATGGCTTCGGCGGGCGGGTCGGCCTGCCCGGTGGCCTGTTGGGCCGCGGCCCACTGCCGGTCGGGGTCAACGGCGTGCAGCAGGGTGTTGACGAGATAGGTCAAGGTTTGGCCGCCCGTAGCCGCGCTGATGGCCTGCTCGTCGGCGGGGGTCAGCCGCTGCGCCAGCCGCGCCAGCCGCCCGGCCAGGCTGGAGAGGAGGTCTTCACTATCCGCGCCGCTGCTGACCAGCTCCAGCAGCCGCTTGAAGGGGATGAAGGGCTGGCGCTCCAGCGACTTGGTATCCAGCTTGGGGTGCTCCACCACGCCGACGGTATCCACGATTACAAAATGATCCTTGCCGGGCGCGTCCCAGGTGACGCCGCGCAGGGCGTCGGCGGATGATGCGCGTGCCCCGCCCCAACATCTGCTCAAACAAACTGGCCGATTTGACCAGCCGCATAAACATCACAATCTCCACCGGCTTGATGTCGGTGCCGGCGGCGATCATATCCACCGTCACGGCGATGCGGAAGGCCGGGTCGGTGCGAAAATCCTGGATCAACTGCTCCGGGTCCACCCCCGACACCTTGTAGGTGATCTTCTGGCAGAAGGCGTCGCCCTTGCCAAACTCCTCTTTGACAATGCGCTGGATCTCCTCGGCGTGGGCGTCGTCTTTGGCAAAGATGATGGTTTTGGGTACCACCTCCCGGCCCGGATAAATCTCGCTGAAGAGCCGCTCTTTGAAGGTGCGGATGACGGTGCGGATCTGGCTCTCGCTGACCACCGTTTGATCCAGGTCTTTACCGGCATAGACCAGCTCCTCGTCCAAATCCTGCCAGCGTTCCTGGCGGGTGCGCCGGTCGCGCACGGTTACGCCGTAGCCGGTTTGCTCCGGGTCAATCGTCGCCCCGGCCGCGGTGATTTTGGTGCGGATGCGGTAAACCTGGCAATCCACGTTGATGCCGTCGGCCACGGCCTGGCGGCGGTCGTACTCCATCACCAGGTTTTGGTTGAAAAAGCTGTAGGTGTGGCTGGAGGGCGTGGCCGTTAGCCCCACCAGGTAGGCGTCGAAATATTCCAGCACCTGCCGCCACAGGTGGTAGATGGAGCGGTGGCACTCGTCAATAACGATCAGATCGAAGAACTCGATGGGGATTTTCTCATTGTAGACTACGGGCAGGGGCGCGGAGACACCGGGTTTCTCCAAGAAACCCGGCGTCTGGATGAGTTCACTCAGCGGGGCCTGCTCCAGGGTGGGGTCAAACTCCGGCTCGCCCTTGAGGATGGAGTAAAGGCGCTGGATGGTGGTGATAAAGACATCGTTATCGGCGTTGGGCTGGTTGCTGGTCAGGTGCTGCACGTTGTACAGCTCGGTGAATTTGCGGCCATCCTGGGGCGCTTCAAAGGCTTGAAACTCCTTGTACGCCTGCAAGCCCAGGTTGGTGCGGTCCACCAGAAAGAGGACGCGCCCAATGTTGGCCTGCTTGATCAGGCGGTAAATGGCGCTGATGGCGGTGTAGGTTTTGCCGGAGCCGGTGGCCATCTGGATCAGGGCGCGGGGCCGGTCGGCGGCCAGGGACTCTTCCAGCCCGGTGATGGCCCTGACCTGCGGCCCCCACAGTCGCCCGCCGGTCAGGGGTAGGGCCGGCAGGGTGCGCAGCCGGGCGCGCAAGGTTGGGGCAGGGCTTGCCCCTGCCCTGTCTGGGGCGCCCGCGAGGGGCGCCCCTACGGGTCTTTGGGCGCCCGCGAGGGATGCCCCTACGGGTCTTTGGGCATCCGCGAGGGATACCCACTTGACCAGGATTTCGGGCCGGTGGAAGGTAAAAACGCGGCGGCTGCGCGGCTCCGGGTCGCGGTTGTCGCGGAAGGTCGTTTCCACCCCGGTGGACTGGTAGAGAAAGGGCAGCGGCAGATACCAGGCCTTCAGGTGGGCCGGCAGCCCGGCGCTGTAAACCTGTGCCTGGTAGGTGATCCCGCTCAAGGTCGTCCCCACCGCCTTGGCCTCCACCACCCCGATGGCCTTCCTATCCACAATCAGCAGGTAATCGGCAAAGCCGCCGGCCAGGGCAAACTCCCGCACCGCCACCGCCCGATGGTTGAACAAATCCATCTGGTCGCGGCTCTGCACGGTCCAGCCGGCGGCGGTGAGCTGCCGGTCAATCTCACGGCGGGCCTGGGCTTCGGGGGTAAGGTGGGTCATGGGTAACTCGATTGCTTCAAAACCTGCTCAATTGGTAAGAAATAAAAAGCAGCCAACCGGAATCAAATTTCCGGTAGCTGCTTCATAGTTTGTCAAAGGCTAAGGCGATCCATCGGCAGAAACCGCAGCACAAAAGCTGTTTGGCTATACGTAATCTAATTCAGTTCAATAGAGCGAAGTCCAGTCCATTCTATCACATTCTCCAACGGGTGTAAACCCTTTAAGACAACCTCCGCCATTCCATCGGCCCGATTGCTCTGCTTATTTATGACCAGGTAGAATAACCCCGTACCCGTATCCGCAGAATTTCGGCATCGAGCCGGGCCGCCAGAGAAGGACCGCCGACGGCCGACGGCTGACCGCCGAGAGCTTCATTCTGCTCCACCGTTTTCACCAGCCAGGCTGGCGGGTAAGTTGAATCCAGGTGCGACGCACCTGAAAATTTAAGTGGGCGCTGCTCCACCGCCCCCGGAAAACTCAGCGAGCCAAGCGCCGCCCGGTATCCGGCGTGCAGGTGGCCCGTGGTGGCGCAGTACCAGACCACTGTTACTGACGGCGGACCGGAGACCGGCGACCGCTGACCGGCGACCGGCAACGACTGCTTGCCGACCACTGGCAACTGGCAACTGGCAACTGACAACTGACTACTGACTACTGCAAAAACCACACACGGCTCGCCAGCTGCTCGCAGCGTCCACACCCCTGCTTGAGGCTGGCGGATGGCCGCGTGCAGGTCGGCCAAAAACTCGGCTACGCCGGTTTCCGCCGGCCAGTCCCCATCCAGTTGAGCGGCCCGCAGCAGGGCTAACTCTACCGCCGGTAGGGTATAGCCGGGGGCTATCACATCCCCCTGCCAAAAGCCGCCCCATAAGGCTTCGTCCACCTCCAGGAGGTCATGAGCAAATGGGGCCATGCCGGCCTGGTTGATGAGCCGGGCTAACTGCCGGGGAGTCAACTGCGCTGCGCTAAACATCATGGCCCAATAATATATCACACGACTCCCAAACTGAAAATGTTTGACTTTTACCTCTTTTCCTCGTAAAATATTGTTCACTTTGCAAAAATGTGCTGATGTGTGTCTTACCTTAAATCTCTTACCCGGACTTGTGGGCCTTACGCTCAGTTTTTACCCGCCCGACGCCCCTCTTTTTTATTGAAACATTTACTATAAGTGATAGGCACAGGATCAACGTTCGATCTTAGAGAAGAGAAGTTAATGCAACGTCGAGTTTATTGGTTTTCTCTGTTTATTCTGCTACTCAGCTTTAGCCTCGCCTGCGGCCTGGGTATCCCAATTGCCGGTTTGGGCAAAAGGAATGACACCCCTACCCCGGTAGCTTTAGATAACAACGCCGGCTCAACCGGCCAGCAAACCGAGAGTGGCTCTACCACCATCCAGGAGAGCACCCCCGCCCCTACCCAGGAGCCGGCCGAGGCGCCCGCGCCAAACAACGCCCCCACCGCTGAAGCCGATGAGAATTTTAAATTGGCTAAGCAGCAGCTTTTTATTCTGCCCGGGGTTGACCCGCCCACCTTTGATCCCCATCTCAGCGGCGATTCAACCTCGGCGGAATACATGGTTGAAATTTTTAGCGGTCTGATGAAATATGACCGCGATTTGAAGCTAACGCCCGACATCGCCGAAAGCTACCAGGTTTCGCCGGATGGCCTGGTGTATACCTTCAAACTCAGGCCGGAGGCTGTTTTTCAGGATGGCAAACCGATCCGGGCCGAGGATTTCAAATGGTCTTTTGAGCGCGTCTGCGACCCGGCTACCGGCTCAACCACCGCCGACACCTATATGGGCGACATCGTGGGCTGCCGGGATAAACTGCAAAACAAGGCTAAAGAAGTCAAAGGGGTTAAAGTGGTTGATGAGTCAACCCTGGAATTGACCATTGATGAGCCTAAAGGCTTCTTTTTGGCTAAGATGACTTATCCCACCGCCTACGTGCTTGACCGTGATAATGTGGAAAAGGGCGGCCCGGAGTGGTTCAAAAAGCCCAACGGCAGCGGCCCCTTTAAGCTGGCCGAATATGCTCCCGACAAGGGGGCTATTGTGCTGGAGCGCAACGACAACTATTACGGCAGCCCCAAGCCCATCTTGCAGCGGATTCTCTTTTTGGTGAGCGCACCCATTAACCCCATGACCGGCTACGAAGAAGGCTTGCAATCACTGGGGGCAGACGCCGGCGTCACCTACGATGCGATTCCCATCGGTGTCAGTGATTTGAGCCGGGCCACCGACCCCAACAACCCTCTCAGCAAAGAGTTTGTCACCGGCAGCAACCTGAGCGTTTCCTACATCGGCTTCAATGTTAAAAAGCCGCCTTTCGACGACCCCAAAATTCGCCAGGCTTTTAACCTGGCCCTGGACAAACGCCGCCTGGTCAAACTGGTTTTTGAAGACACCGTGCCGGTGGCTAACAGCATTGTGCCGCCCAACATGCCCGGCTATAAAAACCCGGATTTAAGCGATTTTGAATTTGACCCGGAGCGCGCCCTGAAATTGATTTCTGAGTCTAGCTATGGCGATGCCAGCGAACTGCCCGATATTACCCTGCATATTTCCGGCACCGGCGGCGAGGTGGACTCGGTGACCAAAGCCATTGTGGAATCTTACAAAAAGAATTTAGGGATAGAAGTGGCGGTGGAGCAGGTTCCCTGGCCTGAATTTTTGGCCGATTTAAGCCAGCCCGACATGCCCTATCAAATGTACCAATTGGGTTGGGTGGCTGATTACCCCGATCCGCAGAACTTCTTAGAGGTTCTTTTCCATTCCAAAAGTTCGCAAAACCATGGTTATTACAGCAATCCAGAAGTGGATGCCCTGTTAGATAAGGCGCGTGGGACGCTGGATGAAAAAGAACGTCTGGCCTTGTACCAGCAAGCAGAAAAGAAAATACTGGAAGACGCGGCCTGGATTCCCTTGTACTTTTCAGTGGAAAATTGGCTGGTCAAACCTTATGTTCATAATTTCTGGATCCCGCCCATCATCATACCCAGGTTTCAATATATCTCTATTGCTGAACATTAAATATTAGAACGTTTAACGTTGAACGTTTTACTGGTTGCGAAACTGAGTTTCGCAACCCAATTGCGTGGCGAAACTGAGTTTCGCCACGAGAATCAAACGCTAAAATCTCTGAACGAGGTACAAATATCTATGACCACCTTGCTGGAAGTGAAGGGGCTGAAAACACAATTTTTCACCCAGGACGGCGTCGTCAATGCAGTAAACGGAATTAGCTACACCCTGAACGAGGGCGAAACGCTCGGCATCGTGGGTGAAAGCGGCTGTGGCAAAAGTGTCGGCGTCATGTCGCTGATCCGCTTGATCCCCTCACCTCCCGGCAAAATTGTGGCAGGTGAAGTGATTTTTGATGGTCAAGACCTGTTAAAATTGAGCGATGATGAGATCCGCTCCATCCGGGGCAATAA
>CAZDMM010000390.1:0-7146 GCA_964505845.1 uncultured Caldilineaceae bacterium | reverse complement strand
GTTTTAAGTAGGCAAAGCCGCGCTTATCAAAGATGATATTGCCAAAGGTTCCGGTTACGGTCATGCTAAACAAAGGGCCGGTTACTTTTGCCATTGGTTAACCTCGTTTAATTTGGTTTAGCTTAATTTAGCATACAAAGCTCCTTTTGACATCCCCAACAATTGGGGGTCTTTACCATCGCATAATAAAAGCTTTTACCTTACTATTCTCTTAGTATGTCAAACCGATAAATCCCCCTATATTTAACTGTATCGTAACAATATCGTATGCATAATCTTATGCATGTCTTATGCATAATCTTAGGCATTTCAACAGTATCACATCCAGGAGTCACGACAGAGCAGCAGCAATAAAAAACCCGTTTTCCATCCCAACAGAAAACGGGTTTAGCGGCTCCCCCACAAAGCAGGCGAGGCTGTAACAAAGGAATGACCGGCTCGGCTCCAAAACCGCTCACTAATTTTTCATAACCATTCACTTAAGCTCAACCCTCACGCCGCAGCTTCTCCAAGTGCGCTTCAACCTGCAAAGTGGCAATCTTCATGTCCACCGGCTGGCCGGCATAGATGCGGGCGGCGATGCCGGCGGCGCTGGTGTTACCTTGCGCCAGCCACTCCAACACCTGCTGCTCTCGCCGCAAACGATGGTCAAGATAGTGCTGCAACAGCGGCAGAGGCTCGGTGATGACCGGGCCGTGACCGGGCAAGATAGCGGCCGGGGCCAGGGCCAGCATCGCCCGCAGCGAGTCCAGGTAGGCAGCCATGTCGCCATCCGGGGGAACGATGAGGATCGTCCCCTCCCCGGCCACCAAATCCCCGGCCAAAAGGAGACGCGGCTCGGCCAGCCACAGGCACAGGTGAGCGTGAGTGTGGCCGGGGGTGTGGAGCGCGATGAAAGGATGAAGAGGAGTTTGATTGAAGTGGATGAAATCGCCGGGTTGGAGAGGCCGGCCAAAGCTGAGAATGGGGACAGAAAGCCGGTGGGCCAGGATTTCGGCGCCGCCAGCGTGGTCGCTGTGGTGGTGGGTCAGGATAATGGCCTGGGTGGTAGCCTGAAGGGTGTTCAACGCGGCGATGATGCTGTCCAGATGAGCGTCCAGGGCCGGGCCGGGGTCAATGATAAAAAGCTGAGGCCCACCCACCAGGTAAGTATTGGTGCCGGGGCCGGTCATCGGCGAGGGGTTGGGGGCGACGAGTCGCCAAATGTGAGGATAAAGTTGGGTTAGATGGCGTTCAAGCGTCACTGGCTATAACCTTCCCGGAAGCTACCGGAGCTTCCGGGAAAGTGATCTGTTAACTACCGTCCCAGGGCCGCCAGCATATCTTCAACGCAGGTAAATTTGACGCGAGGGCGGCCGCTTGCTTTGCCTTTGGCAACCTCAATCTCATTCAGTTTTTGCCAATCGGCATAAGTGATAAAGTGAGGCTGGCGCTGCCGGATCAAGGCTTCGGCGGCGGCGGGGTCAGGCTGAGGAGGTTGCAGGGTTTGGCCGGCGGCCACATCTTCCAGCATACACTGCACCGTTTCCAGGGCGTCGGGTTTGTTGGTGCCGATGACGCCGCTTGGCCCACGTTTGATCCAGCCGGCGGTGTATTCGCCCAGCAGGGGCTGCTGCGTTTCGGGGTTGAGCACCCGGCCTTTGTGGTTCAAAATAACGCCCCATTTATCGTGGAAGGGCACGCCGGGCAGCGGCACGCCGCGATAGCCCACCGAGCGAAAGACCAAACCCACCGGCAGTTCTTCGTATTCACCGGTGGGCTGGGGGCGGAGCGTCCCGGCTTCGGTGGCGTATAATTTATTTTTAACCAGGCGCATGGTTTTAAGGTGGCCGCGCTCATCCCCCATCAACTCTACCGGCGAGACCAAAAAGCGCAAAATGAGCTGGCGTGGCCTGGCTTCATCGGGCCGCTGGGCGTAACTTTTGATAATGTCCACCTTTTTCATGGTCAGCCGGTCTTGGGTGCGCTCCAGTTCGGCCCGGCTCAACTCATCCAATTCGGCCTCTTCTGGGGGCACATAAATATCCGCGCCGGCCATTTCGCCCAGTTCTTTGATTTCCGGGTTGGTAAAGGCGGCCTGAGCCGGGCCGCGCCGGCCCAGCAGATAAACCTCTTTGACCCGGCTCTGCTTCAACGCCTCAAAGGCGTAATCGGCAATATCGGTAACGGCCAGCTCTTCGGGGGTGCGGCACAAAATGCGGGCGACATCTACGGCCACGTTGCCGATGCCTACCACCGCCACTCGTTCCTGCGACAGGTCAAACTGGCAGTCACGGTAATCGGGGTGGCCGTTGTACCAGGCCACAAACTCGGTGGCGGCGTGGCTGCCGATCAAATCTTCGCCGGGGATGTCCATGCTGCGGTCGGTTTGAGCGCCGGTGGTGAAAACAATTTGGTGGTAATGGGCCTGCAAATCGGCCAGGGTGAGGTGAGAGCCAAACTCTACATTGCCATAAAAGCGAAAGTTGGGGTTTTCGGCAATTCTATCAAAAGCGGTGGTGACCGATTTAATCTTTTGATGGTCAGGGGCAACGCCCCCTCGCACCAAGCCAAAGGGGGTTGGCAAACGGTCAAACAGATCTAGCTGTATCACCAGGTTTTGCTTAAAGAGGTGCTCGGCCGTATAGAAGCCGGTCGGGCCAGCGCCAATAATGGCGACTCGGAGCGGGTTGGATGCTGTGCCCAGTTGATTCATCCCTTACACCTTAGTTGTCAGGTTATCTCGCCTAAAATTTGCGTTTGTAAGGTGTCAACTTCACCCTTGTATTGGTCACGTTGGGCCTTGACCACGTCGCCAATAGAGATAATGCCGATCAGTTGGCCTCGCTCGACCACCGGCAGGTGACGAATCCGCCGCTCGGTCATGGTATTGGCCACCGATATGAGATCATCTTGGGGGAGCGCCGTGATAACATCTTTGGTCATCAACGCCTGGACTGCCAGGGTAAAAATATTTTCATCACTGGCCAGTCGCCGCGTAATATCCCGCTCAGAGAGAATACCTACGGGATGGTTGTTATCATCCACCGCTACTAACGCCCCAATGTTATGTTTGGCCAGCAGGTCAATGGCCTCCCGGATGGACTGCTCGGGGCGAATGGTGACAACATTGACACCTTTTTTGGCTAAAATATTCTTGATATTCATTAGATTTTTCCCCCTTGAAAAACCAACAACGCTAATTAATTAGGCGGCATCTAACAGTATAGCCTCTTAGCCCGGATTGACAAATTTAGACCGGGTCTAATTTTAGCAGACCCTAAAGATTTTCGCGCAGCGTACCTTTAGAAACTGTTTGAAAAGCCGGTGGTTTAGCTTCCCGGAGGCTGGTTTCGAGAGACAATCTCTAAAGTTAATAGCCGGTTTTGCTCAGAATCGAGCCTTTGGGGAGCTTTTTAGATAAAATTGGGACACACCCGTTTAGAACACTCAAGCAATCCGTTTTCCGAGGTAGCAGAAAACGGATTGCTAAAATTTAACCTGCCAGGCTCAAATATTTTTCACCGCCATCCGGGAAAACCGTCACCACAACCGAGTGACGGGGCAGGCTTTTGGCCTGTTCCAGGGCCGCCCAGGCTGCCGCCCCCGCCGAGTAGCCCACGAACAGGCCTTCTTCCAAAGCCAGGCGGCGGGCCATGGTGTGGGCATCGTTGGGATAGACCGCTATCTTACGGTCGGCAAAAGCGGGGTCATAAATACCGGGCACGATGCTGGTTTCCATGTGCTTCAAGCCCTCGATGATGGCCAGCTCATCCGCCGGTTCCACAGCGATAACTTCCACTTTGGGGTTAAGGTCTTTTAGCCGCCGGCCTGTACCCATGAGTGTGCCGCTGGTGCCGATGCCGGCTACAAAGTGGGTCACTGCGCCGTTGGTTTGCTGCCAAATCTCTTTGCCGGTGGTGTGGTAGTGGGCCTGCCAATTGACCGGGTTGTTGTACTGGTCGGGCCGAAAATAGAGGCCGGGATTTTCCATGACCAACTGCTCGGCGGTGCGGATGGCCAGGTCAATCCCTTCCAACGGGTCGGTTAATACCAGCTCGGCCCCATAAGCTCTGAGGATAGCTTTGCGCTCCCGGCTGACATTGGCCGGCATCACCAGCTTGACCTTGTACCCTTTGACCGCGCCGATCATGGCCAGAGCGATGCCGGTGTTGCCGGAGGTGGCGTCAATGATAGTTTTATCCGGCGTCAGCAGGCCGCGCCGTTCGCCATCTTCAACCATGAAGAGGGCCGGCCGGGCCTTCACCGAGCCGCTGGCGTTGAACCACTCCGCTTTGGCAAAAATAACGATGCTGGGGTCAATCCCCTCCGCTGCGGCCAGGCGGTGCAGCGGCAGCAGGGGCGTATTGCCAATGCGTGCTAACAAGCTGTCGCCCAGCGGTGGAAGGGTGTGGGGACGGGTCTTGACAAAAGCGGGGGTGAGGCCGGGTCTTTCTAAAGTTTGAGGATAGATCATGTCAACTCCTTTGGTTTCATCTTGTTCCCAAACTGATCATCTTGTTCCCAAACTGAGTTCATCTTGTTCCCAAACTGAGTTTGGGAACAAGATGAACAAGATGAAAAACTGAGTTTGGGAACAAGATGAACGACTCCTTCAGCGTTAAACGTTTGAACGTTCAAAACGTTTAACCTATCAACACCGGCTGTCCGGCGCCGTTGGCCGATACGGGCGCAGCATGCGGAATACCGCAGAACTGCTCGTAATCAATCAATTGGGTTACGGTGGGATGCTGGCCGCACACCGGGCAGTCGGGATTCTTACGCACCTTCACCTCGCGGAACTCGGCTTCCAGGGCCTCGTACAGCAGCAGCCGGCCTACCAGCGGCTCGCCAATGCCCAGGATGAGCTTGATGGCTTCCACCGCCTCCAGGCTGCCGATGATGCCGGGCAGCACGCCCAACACGCCGCCTTCGGCGCAGCTTGGCACTTCGCCGGGGGGAGGCGGATCGGGGTAGAGGCAGCGGTAGCAGGGGCCGCCGTTGGCCGGGTCGAACACTGTCACCTGGCCCTCAAAGCGGAAGATGCTGGCGTCTACCAGCTTTTTGCCCAGCAGGGCGCAGGCGTCGTTGACCAGGTAGCGGGTGGGGAAGTTGTCGGAACCGTTGATCACAATATCGTACTGCTCGATGATTTCAAAGGCGTTGTAGCTGGTCAATTGGGTGCGATGGCCGATAACTTTGACATCGGGGTTGAGCTGGGCAATGGCGCGGGCGGCGGACTCTACTTTGGGCTGGTCTACATCTTCTAGCCGGTGGATGATCTGCCGCTGCAAGTTGCTGGTGTCCACCACGTCAAAATCCACAATACCAATTTTGCCGACCCCCGCCGCCGCCAGATAAATGGCCGCCGGGCTGCCCAGCCCGCCCGCGCCGATGAGCAGCACGCTGGCGTCGAGCAGTTTCATCTGGCCCTCTTCGCCCACTTCGGGCATGATGGTGTGGCGGCTGTAGCGATGGCGTTGGTCGTCAGTTAACACGCGGGGAATGGAAAAAGGGTAGCCGGCGTTCTTCCAGCCGTTAAAGCCGCCGGCCACCGACACCACATTGGTATAGCCCAACTGCTGCACATCACGGGCGGCCAGCAAGCTGCGGGTGCCCCCGGCGCAGGCGATGGCAATCGGCTGGTGGCGGTCCGGAGCCAGGGCTTCAATCCGCAGTTCCAGGAAACCGCGCGGAATATGTTTGGAGCCGTTGATGCGGCCCTGGCTCCACTCATCCAACTCGCGCACATCAATCAGGGTTAAATTATCCCCGTTTTGCAGGCGGTCGTGCAGTTCATGCACGTTAATTTCTTTGATCTCTTTTCTCAGTCTGGCGACCAGTTGGTCGCTGGTAAGGTAGCTCATGCGTCCCCCAGTTTCAATTAGCGATAACCGCCGGCCATGGCCGGGATGATCGAGATTTCATCTTTGTCTGCGATAGGCGTATCTGCGCCTTGCAAAGCGCGGATTTCTTCATCGTTGACAAAGACATTGACATACCGCTTAATTTGCCCATCCTCTTCGCACAGGCGGCCCTGGATCCCCGGAAATTGGGCCTCCAGGTGGCTGATGACTTCTTTCAGGGTAGCGCCGCGGCCCTCCACTTTACTCTGGCCGTTGGTATAGCGCCGCAGCGGGCTAGGAATACGAATGGTTGCCATAAGTGAAATCTTCTCCTTAAGATAAGGTAATTATTTTGCTCATCCGTAAAACGTAAAACGTAATGGCTTCCTCTGTAAATCCTTACGTTTTACGTTTTTATAGTATAACAATAAAGTTACAAGTATCTTCTAACTTTCTTTTCAAAGAAAAAGGCCCATCGCTTACCAAAAGTAGACGATGAGCCTGGCTCCAAAGAGGGTAATTGGTTATTGGTAATTAAAGCAAGAATGTGGCTAAGAGTCTCATCGTCGTTATGGCACGGCGATGCGGGCTACCGTAGTCGCCCCTCTCAGCCGGTGAGAAGGACGCTACCGCGCCCGCTTACTACATGTGCAAATTTGACTTGAGTTCAACAAGAATTTAGCCATATCTTAAAGACGTTTGAGTGGGCTATATCTTACCCTGGTTAACTTTTTTGTCAAATGAGCCAAATTTGGCAACAACTTGATTTTTGTAGCCGTTGCCAAATCTCTATCTTGCTTTAATTAAAAGAAGCCCAACAGGGTCGGGTCTTCCATCATTTCAGGATTCCACTGCTCCGGGATGACCTCAACTTTGGCATCGCGCCCGCTGGTCTGCTCGGCAGTTTCTTTGACCTGCTGCACCAGCCATGGCCCATAAGGGCAGAAGGGGGTGGTCAATAACATTCTGACCAGCAGCGGGTTGCTGGCCACATCAATCGTTCTGATGAGGCCAAGCGCCACCACATCCAGGTGCAGCTCTGGATCCAGCACCCCGCGCAAAGCTTCGCGGATGGCTTCTTCATTAACGTTGGTTTGTTCAGTCATAATGTCTCCTTTTTATTCCTTTGGCGCAATCAGAATATCGTTGCCTTCAATCTTAACCTGATAGAGCGGCACGGGGGCAAAGGCCGGCATGGTTTGCTGGCCGGTTTTGATATTGAAGCGCGCCCCGTGTCGGGGGCAAATGATGCAGTCGCCTTCCACATGGCCTTCGACCAGGGGGCCGCCATCGTGGGTGCAGACATCAGAAATGGCGTAAA
>CAZDMM010000389.1:0-7149 GCA_964505845.1 uncultured Caldilineaceae bacterium | reverse complement strand
AATCACGTTTACGTCCCCCGGCAATATGAATGGAAACGTCTTTGCCAATGGGATAATTCTGAGGTGCACCGCTCAATTTTTCGGACAAGGAACGCATTTTTCCTTTAAGAGATGAACCGGGGATATAAGGCTGCCCATTCGTTGAGTTGCGCACCACCGGCAAATCTACCGCTCCAATCTCTAAGGCTGCGGGTGAACCGCCAATGTGCAGGCCGGTTACAGCCTTAATCTTGCCGGTGATGATAACTCGCCCTAACAAATTGATAATTGTCTGGTTAGTACTCATGATAATATTCTCCTTACCGTTCTGCGCCGCCATGTTTTTTGTGATAGGCTACAATTGCTTCTAAAAAATCGGTGGTCCGCTCGAAGCACTCTTTTCGTTGATTTTCCGGCGATTGAATCACCACATCCAATGCTGGGCCAAATACCTTTTCAAACTCCAGCAGAGCATCGCGGCTGCGCCCCCCGCGCTCATTCAACCGCTTGGCCTGGTACGCCAGCTTGGGGCGTAACAAAACGGCCCGACGGTAACTGCCCTGCGGGTCTCCTTCCCAATTCATCTTAATTTGCCGTACCGTGCCAAAGATATTCCGAATCTGGTTAGTGGTCAGATTTAACTCTCTAGCTAACTTCCTGCCGATTTCCTCCGCCGCCTCAATCAGAGCTTTGGGGTCATCTTCTTTAATTAAATTGTGAATAGTTTGGGTATTAGGGTATGCCATCACTCTACCTCCTTGGATAAAAATTACTATCGCCTGATCAAATACTGCGCCCAGCGAGCCGCCAGGCCAATGGTTTCTATTTTTCTGGAATACAACATGTCTTTTTCTAAATCGGCCAGTTTGCCCCTTATATCCTCCGGGGTTTTGCGGTCATTAATCCGGCGGCCAAACATATAGGCTAAATGCCACCTCCAGGGGCCATAGAAATTATCGTGATGAGGCTTCCAGCGGCCCTTCTTGATAGCCTCATCGCGCTCATCCCGGTATTCGGTATAAATTGCCAGTAAATTTTGAATCAGGGCGCGGGGCATCCGGGCGTTATCCCCACCGCACCAGTCCCTCAATTCATAAGCTTGATTTTTAACATTCTCAAACTCTTCCCAGCCCACCGCCTGCCCCAAAAACGAGAGCGCATCCTTTTCACGCTTATCGGGCCGCCGGTACTTTTTGGCCTGACCTTCGGCTTCCTCCGCATCCTCGGCAGCCTGGTAAAGCGGATATTTCATGCCCGCCAGCGAAATTCCGCCGGAAAGCGTCACCGCCGGATTGTGGCAAACATACTCCCGAAAAGAATCTCGAACAGTCAGGGCAAACTCAGGCAGAGCATCCCAACTGCCCACCACAAACAGGTCATCCCCGCCGGAGTATTGCACATACAGTCGGTTATACATCCGTTTTTCCGCTTCGCTTAATTACGGTTTATCCGGTTGGCCCAATCGAGGCAGCCACCCCTCAAAAAAGAGGCGCAGGGCAAAGCTCAGGCTGGCCAGGCGAGAGAGGGTCAGGGTGTTAACTTCTTTAACCAGGCCGGCCTCTTTGCTTGTAGCTCTAAAACCCTCGGTAAAAAGCGCCCCCAGGTTATCTACGTCCATTCTAAGGACGCCCCATCGCTTAAGACCGCTCCAGGGGTGATTATTCTTGGTATTTGCGGCCAGTTCCGCCAGCTCATCAAAAGTTAAAGGGTTGTTTTCTTTGTCTTTGGGCACTAATTGAGCAAACAGGCGTAAAGTGTCCAATTTGGGCGCATGGCTTTGGGCCAGTTCGTCTTGCAGAGCGTTTTCGTACCTGGCCGGCTTATCACTGATTGGGGCTGTATCGAGCAAGTAAGGTTTTGATGGCAGACCGCGCAGGTATTTTGGCCCTTGTTCCGGCAATTTATTAGCGTTCACCGGCCAGAAATTCATCCCAAACAATTCCAGGCCGTGATGCCATTGGTTGATGTGTTCGTGCTGCCGGGGCGCTGAATAAGAGGTAACCAGGTGAGTAGCTTTAACCAGGTCATTGCCCAGCTTTTCAAAACTTTCGCATAAGCGGCAGGTTCGCACCTCATCGCCGCCACTCCCTTTGGCTTTGGTTTCTTTATCTTCCCGGCCACAAACGGCGCACAGATACTCTTCGTCGCCGCCTTCGCCCAGGCCGCGGCCCAATTGTTCGGCCAATTTATCATCTTTCAGATTTGCCAGGGGTTGCAGTTTCTTCTGATTTAAAGTTTTGTGCAATCTATCCCAAGCTTTGTAAAATTTATCCACCTTAAATTCGTTCACGTTTAGATCAGTACCGGCCAGGATCAAATGCAGTTCACCCTCGTGAGCAGCCAGCAATTTCAAGCTAACCTCTTCCGCAAGCTGGTTTAACTCCTCTTGCCGTTCCGGTTGGGCTAACAAAAAGAAGTTGCCTCCCCCGGCGTAAATCAGGTTGGTGATGGGTAAACCCAGCCAATTAAGGGTATAGTGGGCTATTGCTTCGGTTAATAATTGCAGGTAAAAGCTGCGCCCCCGCAGACTTTTAGCCGCGCCACTGGAAGTAATGGTATAAATAAACTTCTGCACCCCCGAAATATCCCCGCCCACCAGCAAAGCCGCCGGCTCATCCTGGTTTTTCTGCTCCAGCCAGGCCTGCACTTTCGCTTCCGGTTGCCCTACCAAACATGCCGCCAACGCCGCCGTCATCCGGCTGTGGTCATATAAGCTCACATCCGGCACACTGCGATAATAAGCCGAGGGGATGCACCAGGTATAGCGCTGCATCAAATCGAGAAGACTATTTAGGTAGGCAATGCGGTCGGCCCCATCGCTCTCAAAAGCACTTTTTAAGGCTCTGGCTTCTACCTCAAACTCATCCCATAGTTCTTTGTAGGTGCCGTGTGAATCGTTTACATTGTCTACTGGAAAAATAGCCTCTTTTTCAATGGTCAATTTCTTCAAAGGCAGATATTTGGCCGTTGGGACAGGGATGGGTTTGCCATCCTCACCATTTAAGCCGCTAATACTGCAAAAGATAGATTGCAATTGGCGAGGATGATCTTTCCGTTCATCCGCCCGTTCCCCGGCTGAAAGATGATCGGCCAGGGCAACCACCCGGTCGTGATGAGTCTGGGGTCGGTGGTGCCGGGCCGGGCCGCTTAAGCTTTTGGCCCATTGTTGGGGCACATACTTTTCTACAAAATCGCCGCTGTAAAGCGCATGCTGGTACTTGTAATCTCGTTCGGCTTCGCCGTCCCAGGTACGGCTGCCCAACTCTCCGGCCCGTTGGGCAAACTTGCCAATATCGTGTAGCAGTCCGGCTAAAGCTGCTTGAAATACGGTGTTGTCCATAATCCCTCCTCGTAAATAACTTTATCTCACCCAGGCCGCAGAGTCCTATGCCTCTGCTCCTTTCACTCCATCTATCTCATTATAACGCCTGCCGCTTGGCCTGACATCAGCAGCCCTCCTGAAAAAAATCAGAACCTTGTCCGATTTCTTTAGCCCCCGTTTGTGGTACACTAAATAAACCGCTCCCTAAACGGCCCAAAGTGGCTTTGGATAAAGTGATAATCCAGCCGCTGCTCCGGCGGCACTTCCCACACCAAGCGGCACTCGGCCAGGATGGCGGAGTTGTGGCTGTTGAAGGTTTTGATGGAAATGGAAAGTTGGTTGGCCACCTGCTGCGGAGTCTGACCGGAGGCCAGCAGGCGCAAGACGTCGCGCTGGCGTTGGCTGAGCTTAACCAAAACCGCCCGGCAGCGCGACCAGGCCGTTTGATCCGGTTGAGCCGCGGGCTGGTCTAATGAAGCTGACCCACCCAGCGCGCCGAGCGGCACAAAGGGCACCTGGAGCAGGCGTACCCCATCTTCGGGCCGGGCATGCATCACCTGGCCGTCACGGGCCTGGGTTTGAAATTCAGCGGGGGTGTAAAGATGCCACAGCCGGTCGCCGTAGCCAAAGTGGGTCATCGCCAGCGGCACCAACAGCAGGGCCATCATGCGCCGCCCGCCGCTGAGACAAACATGAAGCTGGTAGCGCTCGCGCTTGAGCCCGCTAATCAGCTCGCGCAGCATGTCTGAGGTGGTGACGACATCCTGGTCGTTCTGAATATCGTGGAGGCGATTTAAGCCCACCCGGATGGGCATAGGCCGCAAGCGGCAAGGCTGGCCGCGATAGCGGTCGCCCTCAAACTCAGCTTGCAGCCGCTCCAGCGCCCGGTTAACCCGGCCGCCCTCGGCTGCTAAATAAAGGATGATGACTTCACGAATGAGGAAGCCTCGCGCCAATAACTCGTCGAGGGTAAAGGTGATAACCTGGGGTTGGCCCCCCAGCGTGGCTACCAAAATAGTACCTGTTACCTGCTCCATCGCCTGGCGACTCCTTGAGAGGTTGCTGTACCGGGTCTGGCTAAGCTGGGGAGTTAGGCCGTCTTAATAATAAGCTGTATTCTCAATAGAATACGGTGTAGCATATAACCATTATACTACGAGGTGACCAAATGTCCTATCTCCCGGCAAGCCGTTTTCCGGCTATACTCATTGGCGGGCCGCCCCACACCGGCAAATCGGTGCTGGCCCAAAGCCTGACCAAAGCCCTGGCTGAGGCGAGAGTCCAACACTATTTGTTACGAGCCGCGCCCGATGGCGAGGGGAACTGGTTTTATGAGGCCGAGCGGTCCGTGGCCGACCGCCTGCGGCGCAAGGGCAAATTTACCCCGGCCTGGGTAGAGCGCATCTGCCAGGACTTAGCCGCCCGGCCCCTGCCCTTCCTGGTAGACATGGGCGGGCGGCCTACCGCCGAACAGGAAGCCATTATTGACCAGTGTACCCACGCCATCCTGCTGACCACCAACGCCGAAAGCCTGGCCGAGTGGCAAGCGCGGGTGGCCCGCTATAACCTGTTGACCATCGCCAGCTTAACATCCCAACTTACCGGCGAATCTTACCTGAGCGAGGCCGGCGGCCCGGTTATCCGGGGGGTCATCAGCCGGCTGGAGCAAGACCAGCCCGCCGCCGGGCCGGTTTTTGAGGCGGTGCTCAACCGGGTCAGAGCATTATTTGCCTACAGTGATGAGGAACTGCTGACCATACACCATGAGCAAGCGCCGGTTGAGTTGGTGGTTGACGTGCCGGCGATGTATCGCCAACTTAATCCCCACCGGTCAGGTTATGAGTGGCAGCCCGCCGACCTGGGCCGGGTACTCGATTATTTACCCCAGGATAGCCCGTTGGCTTTGTATGGGCGCGGCCCAGGCTGGCTCTACGCAGCAGTGGCTAACGCTATCTTTCCCCAGCCGTTTTATCAGTTTGATGCCCGGCGCGGCTGGGTTAAGCCGGTCAGCCTCAATCACACCGTTACCGCCTCAGCACCGCTCAATCTTAGCGTTGAACAAAGCTCCACTTATCTGCGCGTGAAAATAGAGCTGCCAGAGGATTACCTGGTCTACCAACCGGAGCTATCCCTGGCGCTGCCCCCACCCACTCCCCAAGAGAGCGGTATCATTCTCGATGGCAAACTCCCCCATTGGCTCTATACCGGGTTGACTCTTTTCTACCGCTCGGCCCCTTGGGTTGCCATCTACTATCCTCACCTGAATCAAGCCGTGATGGTGGCCTCTCAAACCCACATGGGAGCCTACTCTGTAGGTCAAACCTTGCCAACAACGACCCTCGTTTGAGGGGATTCATTGCCTGAGACCTAGGGTTTCTAACCGTCACTACTCATTCGAGCTGCCAAACTGGTCATTTCCAGCCGTCATCTCCAATTCGACTCCAAAAACCCTTACACCATTCGTTTTCCCCAACCCTTGCAGCGGGCCAGCCTGGTGAGCCTGGCCCAAACTTTTACCGCCTACGAACAGAATTTACCCCCGGCGGAGCAAACCCCCTACACCGCCCAGATAGCCGGCCTGCTGGCGCAAGCCCTGCCTACCCACTCCGGCCAGGTCAGTGGTGAAATCCAGCGCACCGTGGCTTCGGAAGCGGTCAAACGGCTGGATGAACAGGCCAGGCTGCTGGTGAATCAAATCCTCTATATGCTCAAAGCCACCTTTCCCACCCAACCGGAGCAGGCCGAAGCCTGGGGATTTGCGCTCAAGCAGACCACCGGCCAGATCCGCTTGCCCAAAACCTGCCTGGAACGGCTGGCCCTGTTGAACGCTTACCTGGCTCAAGAAGAGAGCCGGCCCGCCGCCGAGCAGTTCAGCCTGCCCGCCCTGGCCACAGTCAAAGCGGTGCGGGATGAGCTGCAGGCCAACTTGAACGCCCGTGACGCCGGCAAGATGCAGCGCCAATTGAGCGTCATCGCCGGCAAAAACGTGGGCGACGAGCTGCTGCAACATCTCCAAGCCGCCGCCGTGTATCTGCTAAGTACCCGCTACAATTTCAGCGTATCGCCGGAACTGCAACGCTGGGGCTTTGAGGTGGTCTCGCTGCGTAATGGAGCCGCCAACGGCCACACCAATGGCAATGGCCAATCCCCGGCCTAAAAAGATTGAATACTGCATCTAGCCAACTAAATTCAGGGCTGCCACATGGCAGCCCTGTTGTTTTTTATGGCTGTAACCTTTTCTGCCCGGCCGCATCTAATTGAGTAGAAAATCATTAAAATCGGTAAACCAGGAGGTTTGATTATTATGTCTCTACTCAAAGAAAAGGATCGGTTATATTTGCAGCAAGAGTTTGGCCAACTGCAAACCCCGGTGCAGATACTCATGTTCACCCAGGAGCAGGAGTGCCAATACTGCCGGGATACGCGGGAGATTGCGGAAGAGATTGCTTCGCTGTCAAGCAAAATTTCACTGACCGTTTACGACTTTGTCAAAGATAAAGAAGTGGCCGAGCATTACCAGATTGACAAGGTCCCGGCCCTGGTAGTCATGAAGGGCGGCGACCAGCCCAAAGATTACGGGATTCGCTACTACGGCATCCCCGCCGGGTATGAATTTAGCAGCCTGATCCAGGATATTCTGATGATTGGCCGGGGCGACTCGGGCCTATCGCCGCAAGCCAAAGCCCAGGTGGCCCGGCTGACCAGGCCGCTGCACCTGCAAGTGTTTGTTACCCCCACCTGCCCCTACTGCCCGCCAGCGGTTCACCTGGCCCACCAACTGGCCTTTGAAAGCGACCTCATCCGGGGCGATATGGTGGAGGCCATTGAGTTTCCTCACCTCTCCATGA
>CAZDMM010000388.1:0-7164 GCA_964505845.1 uncultured Caldilineaceae bacterium | reverse complement strand
CTCTTTGGGGTACGTCTGGTTTTTGGTGGGCGTGGTGGCTGTGTTGGGCGTGACCATCTGGCTGGCCAACTGGCTGTGGCGGCGGCTCATGGCCCGGCTCATCGGCGAGGTGGTTTCGGCCCTGCGCCGCGACGCCTTTAGCGCTACCATCAACCACGACATGGCCTTTTTTGACGAGTTCGAGTCGGGGCGAGTCATCACCCGCATCACCTCCGATACCCAGGAGTTTGCCCAGGTGGTGCAACTGGTCAGCGATTTGTTCACCCAGGTGCTGCTGGCCCTCATCTTGCTGGGGGTGCTGTTCAGTATCTCCTGGCCGCTGACCCTGATTCTGCTGGTGCTGATGCCCTTTGTGGCGATGCTGACTATCGGCTTCCGTAAAGCGGCCCGCTACGTCACCCGCAAAGGCTTCCGGGTGCTGGCCGAGGTCAACGCCGCCATTCAGGAGACCGTCACCGGCATTGCCATCGCCAAGAATTTTCGCCAGGAGGCGGCTATTTATAACGCCTTTCGCCAGGTCAACCAGCAGTCCTACGGGGTCAATTTGCGGCGGGGCTTTGTGCTCTCCAATGTTTTCCCGGTGCTGAACATCATGTCCGGCATTGGCACGGCGGCGCTGCTCTATTGGGGCGGGGTTTCGGTGGGCACGGGGCTGGTGACGATTGGGGCCTGGTATCTCTTTATGCAGAGTATTGACCGCTTCTGGTTCCCCATCATCAACATGTCCTCCTTTTGGAGCCAGTTTCAATCGGGCCTGGCTGCCTCGGAGCGTATCTTTGCCCTGATTGACGCCCAACCTCTGGTGCGCCAAATTGAGCAGCGGCCGGTGGAAAAACTGAGGGGTGAGATTGTCTTCAAAGGGGTCAACTTTCGCTACGGCAAGCAGGAGCAAGTGCTGGCCGACTTTTCGCTGCGTATCGCGCCAGGTGAGAGCGTGGCCCTGGTGGGGCACACCGGGGCGGGCAAAAGCAGCATCATCAAGCTGATTACCCGCTTTTACGAGTTTCAAAGCGGCCAGATTTTGATTGACGGGCAGGACATCCGCTGCTTTGATTTGACCAGCTACCGCCGCCAGTTAGGGTTGGTGTCGCAAGCGCCTTTTCTCTTCTCCGGCACGGTGGCCGACAACATTCGCTACGCCCGGCCCCACCTCACGGATGCCGAGATCGAGGCGGTGGCCCGGCGCATCGGCGGGGGGGAGTGGCTGGAAACGCTGCCCGAAGGGCTGCACACCCAGGTGGGGCAGCGCGGCGGCCGCCTCTCCATGGGGCAGCGGCAACTGGTCGCCCTCACCCGCGTGCTGGCCCAGCAGCCTTCCATCTTTATTCTGGATGAGGCCACCGCCAGCGTAGACCCCTTCACCGAGTCTCAAATCCAGGAGGCCATGGGCCTGATCCTCAAATCCACCACCTCTATTTTGATTGCCCACCGCCTCTCGACGGTGCGCTCGGTTAACCGCATTTTGGTGCTGCAAAAAGGGCGCATCATCGAGCAGGGCAACCACGCCGAGTTGATGCAGTATGGCGGTCACTATGCAGATTTGTACGACACCTACTTCCGCCACCAAAGCCCCGATTATAAAGCGCCCCACGACAATTTATACTCATAACTCAAGTTGCCACTTACCAGGCATCCGGGGGGGCTGAGACCCCCGGATGCCGGCCTGAGAGCCTGTTTGAAAAGCTTCCCGGAGGCTCGATTCTGGCTGGAAACCAGCCTCCGGGAAGCTAAACCAAATTTTGGACGCTCACCGGGGCAGCGGGTCGTAATGCTCTATTTTTGATACCGTCGGGCAGCAGGCGCCGTCGTTGGGGCCGTGGGTGAGCAGATCGAGCGTCACACCGCTCTCATCAATGGTGATCGCCTTGACCTGCACCCGGTCGCCCAAAAAGATGCTGCGGACGCTGTGAGGCTGCCCCGCCTTATTGACCATCCAGGCCAGGTCAAAGAATTGGCCTGTGCCGCCGGTATAACTGTAAAGCAGTACCAGGGCATCCCCCTGTCCATCGCCGTTCAAATCACCAAAGACCGGTGAGCGTGGGTCTATTTCAACATGGTAGGGCCAATCCGGGTCGAGGTCATCAAAAACGCCGTCCACTAACCGAACTTGTCGCCCTTCTTGGGAGACCAGGGTATAGGTGGCATTTTGCAGTGCGGTCAAACTGAGCCTGGCCGGGGTGGGGCTGGGCAGCGGGGTGGGTGTCGGCGTCACGGTCGGAGTTGCGGTGGGCCGAGGGGTGGAGCTGGGCGTGGGAGCCAGCGGGGCCGTCACCATCAGTTCCACCAGCGGGGTGGGGCCGGCGGCCGGTTCTGGCCGGGCGCAGGCGGTCAGCCAGATCAGGCTGAGCATGAGTAAAATAACTTGCCAGACAAAATGACGCAGAGGCAGGGTTTTCATGTCGCGCTCCAATCGGTATATTTTCTCTACTGTACCGCACAAATGTAGGCCAG
This sequence comes from uncultured Caldilineaceae bacterium, assembly GCA_964505845.1. GTDB lineage: Bacteria > Chloroflexota > Anaerolineae > 4572-78 > J111 > DSQQ01. The sequence goes on along the minus strand of CAZDMM010000388.1, from coordinate 4,713 downwards.
ACGTTACGAGGAGCGTTACTAAAAAACTGGGCCCTTCTACATAGGGCTGCGGTCATTATCCGGCTCGGCCAGATTCTCTTCCTCTTCAGAACTTTCCTCAAAGGCGGCCCCGGTTTTACCCCGGATTTCATTCAAATAGTTGTGGATGGTAAAGCGAGTTACCCCCAGGTAGCCGGCAATGGCGGGGATAGCCTTGCGCAGTTCAAACACCCCGGCGTCGTCCAACAGTTGCACCACCCGCAGCCGGTCCAGCTTATCCATGTGGGCAATGGGCTTACCCACAAATTCAACCGCCCGCTGGAAGGAGCTTTCCAGCATCTGGGGCGCGTCATCAATAAAAGCGTCGTGAAAGGTGTAGACTTCGTCAGGGTCGGCCAAGGTTTCCAGAGTGCGGCGAAAGGCCACAAAAGGGCTGGCGTCAAAATTGATTTCCATACAAACCACCGGTGTGTTTTGCTCATCGCTCACAAACACCAGCGAGGAGCGCACCATCTTGCCGCTGCGGGTGCGGGTGGTGTAGTTGTAGCTATCCTCGGTGCGGCCGGCCCGCACCAGCGACAATCCCTGCGCCGTCATGCAGCCGCCTACTTTACGCTCGGTCACAGTCCCCTTGATCCAAACAATGGACTGCTCCATATCGGCCAGGTCATGCACTACCACCTCACACTGCGGCCCAACGGTGCGGTATACCGCTTCTCCAACCTGGATAAAACGACCGATCAGGCGTGCTCTTTGAGCTTCGTTCATAACGGCTCTCTCCTTCGAAAATAGCTTGTCTCATGTCACTGCGAGCGTTAGCGAAGTAGTCTCCACGCTGCGAGGGAGATTGCTTCGCCCTTACGGCCTCGCAATGACATTTTCATTGTCGGAGGTGTGCTGTAAGTTTGTGATAATCCCGCAAGCAAAGGTTGTTTCAACAAAATGTAGAAAACATAATTAACCTTCAACTACTTGTTGACAATGTTTGTCTTTTGTGCTATCTTTTCGACTCAAAGCGACCGCCATCCATTATACCATCAGTGGCGGTTTTGTTATAAACAACTTCCCGGAGCGCGGGGGTTAGCGTCCGGGAAGATAGACCAAACCCAGCGATGAAAATCCCTCACCCCGTCGCTGGCGCGCGGTGCGCACCTTTGGTGTCCCCTCTCCCACTGGGACGCCGCTTTGCGCGCCTTTGGCGTGCGCGCCGGTCCCCAGGACACCCGGAAGGGGTGAGGCGGGGGGTGGGGGTGAGGGTTATTCTCTTAGGAGGTCATGGATGAATAAAATACCTGAGTCAATCAAATATGTGGTCATCGGGGCCGGGATTCACGGGCTGAGTTCAGCCTGGCATCTGGCCATGGAGTTGAAGGCCCGCCGGCGGGGCAGCGGGGCCGATATTGTGGTGCTGGATAAATCGGGGGTAGGGGCGGGCGCGTCGGGCATTGCCTGCGGCTGCGTGCGCAATTTTTATATGACCGAGCCGCTGCACGCTATTCTGCGCCACAGCGTGGATGTGTGGATGTACGACCCGGTGGCGTTTGGTTTTCAGCAGGTGGGCTATGTGTCGGCGGGGGAGGCCAACCAGATTGCCGATTACGAGCGGGTGCAGCGCAGCCAAAATTCGGTGGGCTACCCCTCTGACGTATACGTGGGTAAAGAGGCGCGCCAGTTTCTTAAAACTATCTGGCCCGATTTTAAGACCGAGGGGATTGATGCGGTGCTGCATGAGAAGGTCAGTGGCTATGCCGGGACTCGCCAGGCGGTGCAAGGGCTGGCCCAAAAATGCGCCGAGCACGGGGTGCGCATCATCACCGGCATCCAGGTGACGGGCTATCAGGTGCAGGGCGGGCAGGTTAAAGCAGTGCAGACCAATGAGGGCAGTATCAAGTGCGATTTGGTGATCTGGGGCCTGGGGGCCTGGACGCCCAAGCATTGGGAGATGTTGGGCCAGCCGACCAGCCTGGATTGCTACTATCCCGACGGCAGCGTGGTCAAAAACAAAGACATGTGGACCTACTGGCGGCTGCTGGAGGGCGAAGTTTACGATGACCGGCCCTATCTGACCGCCGCCGGCCTGAACCCGCCGGTGCTGCACGTGGAAAAAATGACCACCTCGGTGGTGGAGGAAAGCACCGGGCGGCAGTTGTCGGACCACCTTTATGTGTATTTCAAAAACGGCAATGAGCGCATGGATCGCCCCGGCTTGCAGGGCGGCACCATTCCCATCAAAATCGGCCACAAAGCAGTGACCGACCCCTACGGCCACGCCAATGATGAGTACCAGGCCGAGCCGGAATTTGCCGATTACATGTGCGCCGCCATGGCCCAAACCATGGCCCGCTTTGAAGGCTGCCGGCCCAACTTCCGGGAGCGGCGCAACGGCGGTATCGGCGCTTTTACCCCGGATAACATCCCTATTTTTGATTGGGTGCTGCCCAATGTCTACATGATCGCCGACAGCAACCACGGTTTCAAGATGACCGGCGTGGGCAAACTGCTGGCCAAATACCTCATGGGCGACGAGGCGCCGGAACTTAAACCCTTTACTCTGGCCCGCTTTGCCGAAGGGCGCACTTTTGGCAAATCCAACAGCCATTCACCCTGGGTGTGAGGCAGAAAAGGATTATGTCCCTGTCCCACGAGACGATTTGTTTGGGCCGGTCAGAGGCGTTGGCTGATCGGCCCTTTACCCACCCTGAGCATAATGAACAAGACCTGCGGTATATGCAGTTTATGGCCCAACGACTGCGCCAATTGCTAGAGGAGCCAGACGGTGTTTTGGGCCAACCCCGTCCCTGGATTACTTTTGTAGAGGAAGGGGAGAAACGCCTCCAGCGGGTGGTGCTGTCGCAGCCGGAAGCTCTGCTGGCCTGCGCCCACCTGACCGTGGTGGGCTTTTTTGGCCTCAAATGGCCGGGCGCTGACCGCACCGCCATTGATGAGGTGGATTTGAAACTCCTGGCCGAGTTTCCCTTGTACCCTAATTTGTTGAGCTACAGCTCGCTGGAGCTGCCTGGCGGCAACTGGTGCAATCTGGTGCTGTTTGACCGGCCCGAGGGCTTGAGTCACTGGGCGCAGAGCGTCATTCACCGCTATGCAGTCACCGAGCTGACGCCCGGCTATTACCAGGCCATTCGCCTGCACAACGGTTTTTTGGCCGGAGGCTTAATGGAGGAGCACGAAATTGCCCTGACGCGCACAAAATATTATGATTATCAGGTTCAGCCGGTGTGGCGGGCCGTGCGTGAGTTTTAAGGGTGGAAGAGTGGAAGATTGGAGGGTTGGAGGGATGGAAGGCTGGAGGTCTGGCTTCTTTCATCTTCCATTCTTCCAACTCCCCAAGGAGAAATGATGGCCGGCATTGATATTCTATTCCTATCCAAAGAAGATGTAGACAGCCTTGACCTGAGCCTGCAGGAGATCATGGATGTCATCGAACTGGGTTTGAAGGCGCACGGTGAGAAGAAGGTTATCATGCCTTCCAAAGACCACCTGGCGCTGGACTACCCGGAAAAACTGTTCAACATCCTCAAGGGGTATGTCGAGCCGGTCAACGTGGCCGGGGTCAAAGTCATCGGTGATTTTCAAAAGAATTACGAGCATGGCCTGCCCTCGGAGCTGGCCCTCATCACCCTTTACAACCCGGAGACCGGCGCGCCGTTTGCTATCATAGACGGCACACTGATCACCTGGATGCGCACCGGGGCAGTGACGGCGGTGGGGGCCAAATACCTGGCCTGTGACAAGCCTCGCGTGCTGGGCCACATTGGGGCGCGGGGGACAGCCTGGTACAACGTGGCGATGCTGGATGCGCTGTTTGATTTTGAGGAGATTCGCGTCACCAGCCAGCGGCCAGAGTCGCGGAAGCGCTTTGCCGCCGAGATGTCGCAGCGGCTCAAGAAACAGGTCGTGGTTAAAGAGACTACCGAGGCAACGGTGCATGACGCCGACATCATCATTGACGCCTCCCGCCTGCTGGCTCACCAGGTGCTGGTCAAAGATGAGTGGGTTAAGCCGGGCGCGCTCATCCAGCCTTATGGGGCGGTGCTGTCGGTAGCGCCGGCGCTGCCCTTTACGGTTGATAAGATGGTGGTGGATGATTGGAACCAGTGCCAAAAATCGCAGTACGGGCAGTTTGCCGGCTTGATTCAGGCCGGGGAACTGCGCACCGAACACATCTACGGGGAGATTGGGGAAATTGTGGCCGGCTTGAAGCCGGGGAGGGAATCGCCCCAGGAGCGGATTCTCTTCTGGCACAAAGGTTTTGCGGTCAGCGACATCGTGCTGGGCAACCTGGCTTATCAAAAGGCGCGGGCTAAAGGGGTTGGCACGCTGTTGCATTATTACCGTGAGCCGAAAGATATGTAAGACCCGTACTCAAATCACTGCCGGGCACGCCAGGAGCGCCAGGTTAGGGATGTAGGTTCAACCGAGAAAGCCGGTCAAGGGGTGGCCGGCTTTTTGATTCGAGTTTATGCATAAGAGAGGGGCTGCCGGTCTCTATTTGACAATTGACAGCCCTTAAAAACATGTTATAATCGCGCCATCCCCACCAAACTTCGGAACATTATTGCATATTATGCAACACATAATTTACCAATAACCAATTACCAAAAGCGACAGCCTATGTCCATTAAATTGCTCAAACAAGGCTTGAACGGCCACAAATCCCTCCAGCCCATGTGGCGACAGCATCCGCTTAAGGAAAGCTATGATGTGGTCATCATTGGG
>CAZDMM010000387.1:6433-7176 GCA_964505845.1 uncultured Caldilineaceae bacterium | reverse complement strand
TGGTAACGATGTACTTCATAAGTCAGCCTCACTTTCCATTACAGACGCCGGTCAAGCGCCTCACGCCGGCCATAAAGCCGCCAGGGGGTAACGCCGGAGTCGGGGGTTAAAACGACTGCCCGCCGGGTGCGTTGGTGGGCCATCAGCGCCGCGGCTACGGCCGCCGTGCGCAGGTATTCGGGGGTGCGCAGGTCTTTGAGCAAAAACTCCTCTTCCAGAAACTTGGTGTGGACTCGTCCTGCTTGAAACTCCGGGGAGTTCATCATCTGGATGAGGAAGGGGATAGCCGTCGGCACGCCGGTAATCTGGAACTCTTCCAGGGCGCGGCGGGTGCGGATGATGGCTTCGGCTCTGGTTTCATCCCACACAATTAATTTGGCTAACAAAGAATCGTAGTAGGGCGTAATCTCAGAGCCATAATAGATGCCGGTGTCTACCCGCACCCCCGGCCCGGTAGGAATACTTAAGCCGACAATCTGGCCGATGGAAGGCATAAAATTGTGGCGCGGGTCTTCGGCCACAATCCGGCACTCGATGGCGGCGCCTTTGAGCTGGATATCAATCTGGCGGTGGCGCAGCCTTTCGCCGGAGGCAATGCGCAGCATCTCTTTAACAATATCCACCCCGGTAACCATCTCGGTGACGGTATGCTCCACTTGCAGGCGGGTGTTCATCTCCAAAAAGTAAAACTCTTTGGTGTTGTTGTCTAAAACAAACTCGATGGTGCCGGCGGAAAAGTAATT
>CAZDMM010000387.1:0-6423 GCA_964505845.1 uncultured Caldilineaceae bacterium | reverse complement strand
CCGGGGAGGGTGACTCTTCAATCAATTTTTGATGACGCCGTTGGATAGAGCAATCGCGCTCGCCCAGGTGAATCACGTTGCCGTACTGGTCGCCCAAAAGCTGAATTTCGATGTGGCGGGCGTTGGTAATCAATTTTTCCAGGTAAACCCGGTCGTCGCCAAAGGCAGATTCGGCCTCACGCCGGGCCACCCGGATGGCTTCGGGCAGCTCTTGCATCGAGCGCACCTGGCGCATGCCTTTGCCGCCGCCGCCGGCGGCAGCTTTGACCAGCAGCGGAAAGCCCACCCTTTCGGCGGCAACCAGCAGTTCATCATCGCTCATGCGGCCGGCCTTGCCTGCTCCCGGCACCAGGGGCATGCCGGCGGCGGCCACGGTCGAGCGGGCGGTCAACTTGTCGCCCATCAGCCGGATAGCCTGGGGCGAAGGGCCAATCCAGGTTAAGCCGGCCTCAATCATGGCTTCGGCGGCTTCTTCCCTTTCGGCCAAAAAGCCATAGCCGGGATGCACGCTGTCGGCCCCGGATTTGCGGGCAATATCAATGATTTTGTCAATCCTTAAGTAGCTTTCCAGAGCGTGCGGCGGGCCAATCAAATAAGCTTCGTCGGCCATGTGAACGTGGGGCGCCAGGCGGTCGGCCTCAGAGTAGATGGCGACGGTTTTGCAGCCCAATTCCTGGCAGGCCCTGATGATCCGCACCGCAATTTCACCCCGATTAGCAATCAAAACTTTTCTAAGCTTTATCATAGCGACTCCTTTTACAACGGAATGTTGCCGTGCTTTTTGGGTGGATTTTCATCCCGCTTATTTTGGAGCATTTCCAGGGCATTGATCAGGCGGATGCGGGTTTGGCTGGGTTCAATCACATCATCCAGGTAGCCCCAGCCGGCCGCCACGTAGGGGTTGGCGTAAGCCTCCCGGTATTCCTGGACCAGCCTGGCGCGCAGGGCTTCGGGGTCGCGGGCCTCGGCCAGTTCGCGGCGGTTAAGGATATTGATGGCCCCTTCCGGCCCCATCACCGCAATTTCGGCCGACGGCCAGGCCAGGTTGATGTCGCCGCGCAGATGTTTGCTGCTCATCACGTCGTAAGCGCCGCCATAAGCCTTGCGGGTAATCACGGTAATTTTGGGTACGGTGGCTTCGGCAAAGGCGTACAGCAGTTTGGCCCCGTGCCGGATTATGCCGCTGTGTTCCTGCCCCACGCCCGGTAAAAAGCCGGGCACATCCACAAAGGTGACAATCGGGATGTTGAAGCAATCGCAAAAGCGGACAAAGCGGGCGGCTTTGGTGGAGGCGTTGATATCGAGCACGCCGGCCAGCACCGCCGGTTGGTTGGCCACAAGGCCCACGCTGCGCCCGTTGAGGCGGGCAAAGCCGACAATGATATTTTTGGCGTAATGCTCATGCACTTCAAAAAAGAAGCCGTTATCCACAATCGTCTGGATGATGTCGTGCATATCGTAGGGTTTGTTGGGGTTATCGGGCAGAATGGCATCCAGCTTGTTTTCTACTCGCAGGGGGTCGTCTTCAGAAACAATGCGCGGCGGCTCTTCCATGTTGTTGCTGGGGATAAAACCCATCAGGGTGCGGATCATATACATGGCGTGCTCTTCGCTGTCGGCGGCAAAATGAGCCACCCCGCTGATTTCGTTGTGGGTGGCGGCTCCGCCCAGCTCCTCGGTGGTCACTTCTTCGTGGGTGACAGATTTGACCACGTCCGGCCCGGTCACAAACATATAACTGGTGTTTTTGACCATAAAGATAAAGTCGGTGATGGCGGGTGAGTAAACGGCCCCGCCGGCGCAAGGCCCCAAAATGCACGAGATTTGGGGGATAACCCCGCTGCTCAACACATTCCGCAAAAAGATGTCGGCGTAACCGGCCAGGCTTAACACCCCTTCTTGAATGCGCGCCCCCCCGGAGTCATTCAGCCCGATGATGGGCGCACCGTTTTTTACGGCCATATCCTGCAATTTGACAATTTTGCTGGCGTGGCCCTGCCCCAGGCTGCCCCCAAACACGGTAAAATCCTGCGAGAAAACATACACCAGGCGCTGGTCAATGGTCCCATAGCCGGTGACCACGCCATCGCCCAGGATTTCTGAGCCGTTATGTTTGACAAACAGGTCAATCTCACGGAATGAACCTTCGTCTAGCAACAACTCAATCCGGTCGCGGGCGGTTAATTTGCCTTTAGCCAGTTGAGCCTTGATGCGCTCCTCGCCGCCGCCCTGCCTGGCTTTGGCTTTAAGCTCTCGTACTTGTTTTACTTTAGGATCAAGCTGTTCCGCAGTTTCAACAGTCATGCATGCCTCCTTCTGTGCTTTTAAGACCAGCTAACGCTGACTTAAGATTAGTTTAACATACTGCGCTCGCTCAAACGCCGCCGGGTCAGTACACTGCTGCTGGCTGAGTTTGCCCCGAAAATCCGTGAGATTCCGGTAGCCTTTGCCGGCCATCCAACTTTCTAGCTCTTGCAGCATGGTAGAGATGTAAGGAATGCCGTTTTTGTAGAGGGTTCCGGCTACCTGCACCACCCCGGCCCCGGCCAGGAGCGCCTTGACGACATCCTGACCGGTCTGCACCCCGGTGGTCAGGGCCAAATCGGCTTTAACTCGCCCGGCCAGCAGGGCCACCCAGCGCAGCGGTATTTTTAATTCTTCCGGGGTGCTGTAAGTTAACTCGTTGTAGAGCGACTCCTGCTCAACATCAATGGTTGGCTGCAAGAAACGATTGAACAAGACCAGCGCCCCAACCTGACGTTTATCCAGCTCTACCGCAACATTCATCACCGAGGTGTAAGATTGGCTCAATTTGACCGCCACCGGAATCTGCACTTCGGCTTTGACGCTGTCAACAATGTCATAGAGTTCCTGTTCAATCTGGGCGCCGGTTTGGTCAGGGTCGGTGGGGATGCTGTAGACATTCAATTCCAGCCCGTCAACCCCGGTTTGGGCCAATAAGCGGGCGTACTTAACCCAGCCCCCCGGCGAGACGGCATTGAGGCTGGCAATCAGCGGCATTTTAACCTTCTCCCTGGTTCGCTCCACCCACATCAGATGCTCTTCAACCCCTTTGGGCATCATGGGTGAGAGGGGAGATTTGGGAACCTCGGCTAACCGGCTGCCTTCGGCCAGAAAATTATCAAGCCGCTGCTGATCCAGGTGAATCTGCTCTTCAAACAACGATTTGATAACCAGCGCCCCCGCGCCAATATCTTCAGCCAATTGAATCCGGTCAATCATCCCGGAGATTGCACTGGCCGCCACAACGATAGGGCTTGTTAAGGGAATACCCATGTAGGTGGTAGTAAAATCAGCCATGGCTTCTGCTCCTTCAACTTATGGCCAGCTTGCCCATGCCTTATGGTTTTTGATAACCAAATTCGGTCATAGCCGGGAAGATTGGAAAATCAAAACTCATAAGGTTTGGATAAGAGACCAAACTTTGCTGCCGGTTTGCCGGCTAAATAGGCGATACCATAACTCCTGGCAAATAGCTTATCCCGCCGTAGGACGGCATCCCCACCGGCAGAGGCATAGGGATGCCTCTGCTACGGTACGCCTGGAAAAATTCTACTTGATTGGAGTTACAAGCGAGTTACATGGCTCCGGGTAGTTTATTGGGCATGGCTGAATTTGGCGGCATCCATGGTTATAACCCCATCGAGGCTTTTTGGGTGCGCCAAAAGCTTCTGATTTACCAAAAAATCCAAATAAATGGCCGTAAAAACACCTCGTTCCTTTCAAACGAGGCGTTTTTGCGGGTCTGCCCTCTATTTAAGTTGGCGTACCCAAAGGCTGGTTAACTCACCACTTCTTTGAGAGCGGCCAGGGCTGCTTCATAGTTGGGATGTTGTCCAATTTGGGGGACATACTCGGCGTAGCGGATAGTATTCTGGGGGTCAACAATGAAGACGGCGCGCTGCTCTACCCTGATTTCCTTAATATAAGTGCCATAGACTGCGCCAAAGGCCATCTCACGATGATCTGAGAGCATCTGCATGCGCTCAACCCCGGCGGCGGTACACCAGTTGGCCTGCGCCACCGGCAAATCTACGCTAATGGTATAGCCCACCACCCGGTCGCCATAGTGGGCCAGCTCTTCGTTAAAGCGTTTGGTCTGGGCGTCGCAAACACCGGTAGCCAGCGACGGGACCACATTGATAAGCCGCACTTTGCCGGCGCTCTGGGCCAAACTAACCCGCTCCGGTGAAAAAAGTTGAGAGGCTAATTCAACTATCGGGGCCTGATCGCCAACTTTAAGTTCCGGCCCAATCACGGTGAATGAGTTGCCGCGATGGGTCACGGCGCCAGGTCTTTCAATCATAACTTAACCAATCTCCTTTGTGAGATTATCAAATTCAGGATAATTTTTATAATTTATATTATATTTATTATAAGATAAACGGTAGAATTAGCAAAAAAGGGCGAGTTTTGATTTATGCTGCTTTTAGCCGCGCTGCGGCGGCCTGATCTACAAACCAGTGCAGTTCGCCCTGAGTGGGCTGCACCAGCCGGGCCGGCAGGGGCGGCTCTGCGCCCCCAAAAATCTGGGCCAGGGCGCCAGCTTTGCCGGCCCCGGCCGTAATGAAGACAACGGCGCGGGCATTGTTGATGACCGGCAGGGTCAGGGTGATGCGCTGCGGCGGCGGCTTGGGGGAGTCAACAATAGCAGCCACCCAGCGCCCGGTTTCATGGAGGAGGGGATGGCCGGGGAAGAGGGAAGCGGTGTGGCCGTCTTCGCCCAGGCCAAGCAGGATGAGGTCGAAGCGAGGGAGGGGCGAGGGTGGAAGGGTGGAAGGGTGGAGATTAGAGGCTTTACCTGGAGCTTGGCGATTGAAGAGGTGGGCCAGGGTGCTTTGGTAGGCGGCGGCGGTTTGGGTCGGGTTGAGGGAGGTGTCGGGGTTGTAAATTTGGCCGGGGGGGATGGGTACGTGGTCAAAGAGGTATTCTTTGGCTACGATGTAATTGCTGTCGGGGTGGCTTGAGGGCACGCAGCGTTCATCGGCCCAGCAGACGTGCCAGGCAGGCCAGTCAATCGCTTCGGCGGCCAGGGCCGGGCCGAGGATTTTGGGCAAGGAGCCGCCGGAAAGGGCTACGATGAAGCGGCCCCGGTTAGCCACCGCCTCGGCCGAGAGTTGGGCGACATGAGCCGCAGCAGCATGACTTAGTTCTTGTAGGGTAGAGCAAACATGAAGACTCATCCTGAGAGTATCTATCTTCCTGAATTATGGGGAAATGACAGCTACGTTACGGAGAAGATCAGCCACAGTCACAATTTGTATATTACGATAAGAATGGAGATCAAGTAAGTGGCGATCTTTGGACACTATATATTCACACTGACCATCAACTGCACATTCGATGAACTTGTTATCCTTGGGATCACGTTTAACTACATTGAGGTGGCTGGTGACATTAATGACCTCACATAAATGGATCAAATGTAACCACCATTCAAAAGTGATTTCATCAGGAAGACCAAAATCAAAACGTAAGACTTGTACCAACTCATGGAGGATTGGATTTGAAGTAACAGCGGTATAATTACCCAATTCGGCTTGATGGCGGGCTTGATAGGCAGCGCCGCGCCATAGCATACTTCCCAGCCATACATTTGTATCAAGAACAGCGCGAGTCACCGGGATTGTCCGTGGCGGTGAACAATGTCGTCAACAATTTCATCCAGTTGTTCTTCAGTGGCGGCTTTATAATCAAGCCCACGTTCTCGAAACCAAGCTTGCATGTAATCGTGGGTACGTTGTTCCAAATCGTAAAGCGAGTCCTGCGGGTCACTTTGGGCCATGCGTTGCTCAACCCGCTGAATAGTGTGGGCTGCTTGCACAAGTTCAGCAGGGGATGCGCCCGTCTGGGCCAGTACCTCAAGATACGCGCGGCTCATTTCACTGATGGGGCTAGTTTGAAGAGTCTTGGCATACTCTATTACCAGCCATACCTCACGCGGAGAAAGGGGCTTCACCGCAGCTAATAGTTCACGTTCAATGACGGCATCCATTACCCTACACCATGAAATATTCCTAAGTGAATTGTAGACCCGGCTTATGAGGCTGTCAATCCAAATACGTTTTTAGACGGCACTTGTACCTGAAGTCTCAGCAGACAATTTTAAGCAGACCGGCTTCCCACACCCGGTCTGCGGCGGCGTGGGAGCCGCCACAGCTATGGAATCTGTGATCTGCTGAGTCTAGGCCGCTAGCTCCCACCGCCGCCGCAGCCGTGCAGCCATTGGCGGCCCTCGGCCTGGATGAACTCATCGGCTTTGCTGGGGCCCCAGGTGCCGGTCTCATAAAAGGCCAGGAAGGGGGCGTATTTGCTGGCCCAGCCCTGCAGGATGGGGTCAATGATTTGCCAGGCCAGCTCGATTTCATCGCCGCGGGTAAAGAGGGCGGCGTCGCCTTGCAG
>CAZDMM010000386.1:0-7181 GCA_964505845.1 uncultured Caldilineaceae bacterium | reverse complement strand
GGATAACCGACTACCTCACGGGATCGGGATAAAGTAATGGTTGTAGAGTGCGTTGCTAAAGGAGAAACTGGGCGATGAGTGAAGAAATGACTATCACATTTAGGGTAAACCTAAAAACCGAGGAACCGGCTGAATTATTGCGGCTGCTACAATTCAAGTCGTTTGAGGGAGTTTTGTTGGCGGGTGTGGCCGACGTGCTAAGGAATCGCCTGGCAGGGGAGAAAGTAGAGAGCCAGGTGGTAAAAGTTGAATTGAAAGCGCCACACCCGGAGACATCTTAGCAATTGATATAGCTGAGAGTCGGAAGTTAGTTTAACCTACTGGGTCAGGATGCGCTGGCCGGGGTAGAGAATACCACCCGACCCATGAAGGTGTCGTTGTGTTTCTGTGCTTGGGTTGGGATGTCTAGCTACCCGCTGAAAAACCGCAATCGACACCTCAAAACCCTTTTAACTAAACTTCACCCAAGCTTAAATATCCTTTTAGAGCGGGAAACCAAGTATGACAGCAGCGGTTCTTTGACCAGGCGGCGATCGGTGAGCGATTCGAGTAGCCGCTTCGCGCCGCTCACCCAATCACTTATGCATTTTGTGGGTCGTGAGCGAATTCTAAGCCATCCACCCCCCTATTGACTCGGTACCCCTGAAAGATATCTGAAAGACCCCTAGATAACTCCTAGAAAGAGTCCGGTAAACAGCGCGACCAGTTGGGTTTTTGGCCGATGTATGTGGGATCCATTTGAGCGATTGGAGCCAGGCCAGTCGCCCAGCAGGGAAAGGAGGCCAGTGTGAGCGGCGATTGAGCCTCACATCCGCCCATCTCCTGAGAAACCCTCTGATAGCTGCCTGAATAACCCCTAGAAATAGTCCGGTAAATAGCGGGGAGTGAACGACGTTGGCGGGCCAAGAGCAGTCAAACAGCCCTGGTGAGCGCCTAACTCCTTAGAAATCCCCCAGAAATAGTCTGAAATGTTGCGGGAGCCAGCCCAGAAACCGCCCGGAAAATGGTAGGAAAGAGCTTAAGCTCCGGGTAGAAGTCATTCAAGCTGAGGAGTGGGTTGGAGCATTAGGGAATTACCCTGGAAGGCGGTTAAAAAGAGTTCGATAAAGTGCGCCCACCCCCTAAAAGACTCCTAGAAGATGTCCGAAGTGTAGGGCGAGTAGGGCGGGCTGGCGCGAGCGTTGGCGGGCCCACCCCCTTGAAAGTCTCAGGAAAAAAGCTAGAAGATAGCAAGAAGGTATCCAGAGATGGATAGGAAAGCGGATAGCCGATAGCGGAGTGGGATCAAAGCGCAAGTGCTCCCCTTCGGGAGGCTAACGAGCCTCCCCACAAGGCTTTTTCCAATATTCCTTTTTCAAAATTAAGATTTTCTCGAAGAACGAAAGCGGTCTAACCCACTTTCTTAAGGAATTTCGGTTTGTTCTGAAAATTTGTCTTAGGGTAGCGGCCTTACCCCAAGCCCATCGGGCTAAAGATGACCTGGAGATAGGTTGACTTATTCTGGGCGAAGGTTTACGATATCTGTTGAGGAAAATCCATGCTCCGCAAAATTCTACACCTTGACCTGGATGCCTTCTTCTGTGCTGTCGAAGAGCAGCGCGATCCCAACCTACGCAGTAAGGCCTTTGCCGTGGGCGGACGGCCCGAAACTCGTGGGGTCGTGGCCTCTTGTTCCTACGCGGCTCGCCGCTTTGGCGTTCGCTCGGCGATGCCCATGGCTCGCGCGGTCAAACTCTGTCCCCACCTCATCATTGTACCGTCCCACTTTGACGCTTATCGGGCTGCCTCCCAACAGGTGATGGCTCACCTCTACCAATTGACTCCGCTAGTCGAGCAAGTCTCCATTGACGAAGCTTTCCTCGACGTCTCCGACCGACCCGAACCGGCTGAAGGGTTGGCCCGCCGCTTGCAAACGACCATCAACACTGAACTAAACCTGCCCTGCTCCCTCGGCGTGGCCACCAACAAGCTGGTCGCCAAGATTGCCAATGATGTGGGCAAAGCCGCCGCCCGTTCTGACCAGCCGCCCAACGCCTTGCAGGTCGTGCCGCCTGGTCAGGAAGCGGCCTTCCTGGCACCGCTACCGGTCGAAGCCTTGTGGGGTGTCGGTCCCAAGACGGCCGAGCGGCTGCACGGGCTGGGCCTCCACACCATCGGTGACTTGGCCCGCTGGCCCGAAGCCGATTTGGGGCGGCGCTTCGGCCAGCACGGCTACGACCGTTCGGCTGAGCTCACGACGAAGCCTGGCTCGCCATGCCCGGGGTATGGATGAGCGGCCGGTGGTGACCGAGCACGAAGTCAAGTCCATTAGCCAGGAAACGACCTTTGCCAGAGACATCAGCGATGGTTTGACCCTGCGGGAGACCCTGTGTCGCCAGTCCGAGCAGGTGGGCTTTCAGTTACGACGCAAGGGGCTGAATGGGTCTACGGTTAAACTGAAGCTGCGCTGGGCCGACTTCACCACGCTGACCCGCCAGGTGACGTTGGAACAGCCGACCAACCTGGACGGTGACATCTACACGGCAGCACTGCAACTCTTTGAAAAGACCTGGCCGCCGGGCAAACGCGTGCGCTTAATCGGGGTGGCGGTAAGTAGCTTCGCGACAGCGGGCTACCAGTTGGGATTATGGGACGATCCCCACCTGGACCAGGCCCGCCGACTGCAGCCGGTGTTGGATGACCTACGGGAGCGCTTTGGCCGGCAGGCTATTCAACGGGGCAGCCAGTTGTTCCCAGATAAGCCGGCGGAAGAATAGTCAACCAACCGATACAGACGCTCCAAACCTTTTTCCAGATGGGAGTCGCCCAGACACTATCCTTGATTGGCAGCCGCATGACCCGTATCGACGTGAGTCTCTCATCTTTCGTCTGGAAACACAGCCGGGCACGAGCACTGGTGGAGGCTAATTGAACAACTGGGTGAAACGACTTGAACCGCTCCCTGGAGGGTGATTGAGCTATCGGGGAAGCAAGTTGAAGGTCGAAGACTGTGACTTGACCGGATACCTTTTTCGCCCCCCACGGGTCCGAGGTGATACCCAACAAATACAGGTAGATTTCGCTGAGGTTGCCTTTCAGGTCGAGCAGCGACTGGCCTTCCCAGTAGGTTGCCCGGCACCGAGACCGAAAGTTTGTCTAATTTCCTGGCTATGGTATGGTTTCTCCTGGATGGCATAGAGGTTCACTGCCAAGATGAGCATAGTTGTCCACAAATCGGTCAAGAGGGCCCTGACCAAAACCGGGGGCTTTCTCTACACCTACACCCACACCCTCCAACCTTACACTGGCTGCGCCTTCGGGGCAGGGTGTGGTGTCTACTGCTACGTACCCAGCCTGCCCATCCACCAGTACGCTGGCCAGGGACTGGCCTGGGGCGAGTACGTTTACCCTAAAGAGAATATTGCTGGGGTCCTGGCAGCGGAACTGGCCCAGGTGGCCCAGCGCGGCGAATTAACTGCGCTGCGCATCTTTATGAGCAGTGCTACGGACCCATATCAGCCGCTAGAACATAAGCTTGGCCTGAGCCGGGCCTGCCTGGAGGTGTTCAACCGCTACCGTCCGGGCCTGCTGGTCATCCAGACCCGCTCGCCCCTCGTCCGGCGGGACTTCCCCCTCATCGCCACCCTCGGCGCCCGCGCCTGGCTATCACTGACTATTGAGACGGATAACGACGCGGTTATCCGACAGATTACCCCAAATGTGCCGAGTATTACAACCCGGATGAAAACAGCCGAACAAGCCAAAGCGGCCGGCCTGAAGGTGCAGGTGGCGATCTCACCCCTGCTGCCTCGGAATAATCCCGAACATTTTGCTGACTGGCTGACAGTTGTGGCCGACCGGGTTATCGTCGACACCTTCGTATCGGGTGATGGGAGCCAGGGCCGGCGCACGGCGGGGACCCGCATTCCGGCGCTGTGGCAGGAGCTGGGCTACGGCGACTGGCAGGACGAGACAGCGGCACGGGCGCTCTATCAAATGCTGCTGACCCGGCTGGGGCCAGAGCGGGTGGGCTGGAGCGCCGCCGGGTTCAATAGCGTCCCCGTTCCGCCGCTGCCCGGAAAGCCACGCCAGTTACCCCTGCCGGCTGACCAATGAACTCCCAGAGCGTCGCCAGAGGGTAAGATGAATTTTTGCCCGGGAGATATATGGAAAGCAAGATCTATGGAATCACTGACGCACGGTGATGTCTCAACCCTGCGTGAGACCCTGATCGACGAACTGAAGGCCAAAAGTCACCTCGTTAGCCCCCCGGTCGAAGCCGCTTTTCGCGCCGTGTCGCGTCATCTCTTCGTGCCCGGCGTGTCTCTGGCGGAAGCCTACGCTGACTACTCCATTCCCACCAAGCGCCTGGACGATCAGGTGGTGAGTTCATCCTCGCAGCCGGCCATTATGCTGGAACAGCTGGGCTTGGAACCGGGGCATAAGGTGCTTGAGATCGGGGCCGGAACGGGCTACAACGCCGCCCTCATGGCCCAGCTCGTGGGTGAAACGGGAAAGGTCATCACGATGGATATTGACCAGGATATTGTGGACAGCGCTCGCGAGCATCTAGCCGCAGCGGGCTTCGACCGAGTGCAGGTAGTGTGCGCGGATGGGGGGCACGGCTACGCCGAAGCCGGACCCTTCGATCGAATCATTCTCACCGTGGGCATCGGATCTTGCCCCAGCCTGGTGGGAGCAACTGAAACCTGGTGGGCGGCTGGTGCTGCCGCTGGCCATCAGAGGCGGGCAAAAGTCTATTGCCTTTGAATGGAGAGCGGACCATCTGGTCAGCCTCTCGGTCAAGGATTGCGGGTTTATGCTGTTGCGGGGCGTGTTTGCTGCACCGCCGGTCAGCCAGTTACAGCTTGGTCCTGATCCTGGCCTTTTCCTGGAAGTGGAGGAAGCGCGTCCCATTGATCCGGAGGCAGTTTACAGCTGGCTGACCGGCTCGAGCCAGGATTGGCCTACCGACGTCGCCGTGACCGTCTGTGAGCTTCTCGGTGGGCTGCGGTTGTGGTTAGCTTTGCCCGAGTCCAATGTGGGGATGTTAGTGGCTAAAAGCGACATGGTCGACCGCGGGCTGATACCCCCGCTGATCGGGCTGGGGAGTGAATGGAAGTCTATTTCTACAGTGTTCTCCTGGGTGAGACCGGGCTGGTGGCGTTGATGCGTCCACCGGGCCAGCCGGCCCCGTTCGTTGACATCAACGAACTCTATGCTTCCCATAGCGCCTTTACCTTGTTCGTGCGTCGGTTCGGCCGGGCCGAGGTGCTGGCCCAGCGTCTCCTCAAACAGGTCAAAGCCTGGGATGAGGCCGGTCGGCCAGCCTCCGAGAACCTGCTCATTCGGGCCTATCCGAAGTATAAGGGTTACACGCCTTCAGTCGATGAATGGGTGGTGGAAAAACAATGGACCTGGCTCGTTCTTAAGTGGCAGCGAGGAACTTAACCTTTGAAGGGCAGGGGATCATCATCAGGATGTTATGAAACGTGTTGTCGTCTAAAGAAGCACGCTGATGACTTCGGCTGGATTTGGCGCTAAATTCAACGTCAGGTGCCAATGGGTTAAGTTGATAAGGATGACCCTTGCGGACGTTCGTGAGGCGGTCCGAGGTTTGGGCTGATCGAGCCATTTGTTGAATGGTCGTTCTGCCCAACCTTCCTTCGGCTGGGTAGAGCAAGAACCGCTCATAGCCGTCGTGTTTAGACATTGAAGGGGATCACATCGATGATGATAACCTGGAGGCCCGATGAGTCCATTTCAAGACGGGTGATCGCCGATTTGGTGGCCACGGATCCGGTCACTCCGGCCGAGGAAAAACGCTTGCTTCAGGTCATGCGGCAGGGTAAGCAAGCGGCGAAGGTTCTGGCCGTCTCGTCGGGTAGCTTGGTTAAAACACAGGTCTTTCGTCTCAGAGCTACGGTGCGCCAAGGCAGCGCTGCCCGCGAAGTCTTGATTAAAGCCAATGGTCGGCTGGTGGTCAGTATCGCCAAGAAATATGTGGGTTACGGCTTGGATCTGGCCGAATTATCTCAGGAAGGCGTGCTGGGGCTAATCAGGGCCATCGATAAGTTCGACGACAAGAAACAGGTGCGCCTAAGCACTTATGCGACATATTGGATCCGGCATTATGTGGGCCGGGCCCTGGCCAATCAAGCCAACGTCATTCGTTTGCCCGTTCACCGCATTGAGAGCCTGGGGAAATTGCGCTGGATCCGAACCCAGTTCACTCAGCAGTGGGGATGTGCTCCCGACCTTGAAGAAATCGCCGCCGCGGCCAACATGACTGCTGATGAAGTCAAAGTATTGTTTGAGCAAGGGATTCTTGAGCCGCTGAGCCTGGATGAGCCGCTGGGGGAGGATGGCGATGATTTCCTGTTTGATCTACTGAGTAATGATCAGGATACGGAAGCTGAAGCTCAGACAAATATCCGAAAGCGGAAGGTGGAGGAGATCATCGCTCAATTAAGCGCTCGTGAAAGTCGCATTATTGAGTTGCGCTTTGGTCTGCGGAGCGGTCAGCCGCTAAGCCTGCAGGCGATTGCCGAACGATTTGGACTCACGCACGAACGGATTCGCCAGATCGAGCAGGAAGCGCTGACGAAGCTGCGTCACCCTGACCTGGCTGGTCAACTCAGGGATTTTATCAACTAGAAGCGGTTTAGATTAATTGGTTCGTCGTAATAGGATGTTGAAATTGTGGGGTTTGATGATTTTCCGAAATGGATCAAAAGGGGTTGATAACGTTCATTAGGTGGCCTAAAGTAAAAGAGGTAAGTAACATTCCAATACCGGCTTTTAGCGACGATCAGCGATTCCAGTTCGCCTCTTGTTGAATCATTCGCACCTTTGTCCTTGCTTGCTTAATGGGATGCCTCCCGGCTTGGCAATCCGGTAGACCTCCCGTAGAAAGGTCGATGGATGGATAGAGCAGATCTTTGACTGCGAAGGTGACACTCATGAGCCGGAACGCGATATCCAGCATACGCTCGAGGCGATGCGATTCGAGCCAGTTTCTTTCTCCCCAACAGAATGAGGAGGAACGATACCTAACATCCCTGCTAACCGGCGGGCTGAAGTGATGCCAAACAAAGCTCGATCTGATGGCCTCCCGGTTGAGGAGGTAGACTGGCTGCGCTAACGCCTTCACCCACCGAGATCGCGTCCAATGCCTAGCCCACTTGTATCATTGCCAGAGA
>CAZDMM010000385.1:0-7239 GCA_964505845.1 uncultured Caldilineaceae bacterium | reverse complement strand
CCGTTGAGGATATGCGGTTGATGCTGCACGAAACCGAAGCCGGCCACATCTCCACCAATCGTTCGGTGGCGGCCATTGGCTCGCTGGAGGCGGCCAAAGACGGCTACGAAGCCGTGCGCGACGCCAAATTTCCGGGCAAAGTGGTCATCTATCCCCAAATCAAACCCTTCCCTTTGACCGCCTTGCCGGAATTAAAAGAAAAACTGCCGACCGTCTACGCCAGGCTGAAGAACGGCCGGGAGTGGACGGTAGAGGCCGAGCAGGAATTTTTGGAGACGATGTTGCCATAGCGACCACCGACTACCGACCGCTGACCGCTGATCTCTTTCAACGGTCGGTGGTCAGCGGTCGGCGGTCATTTTGGAGGAAGAATGACGAAACAATTACAAGACCGCATCGCCCTCGTTACCGGCGGGGCGCAAGGGCTGGGCCAGGCAATTTGCCAGCGCCTGGCCGCGGAAGGCTGCCACGTGGTGGTGGCCGATGTGAACCTGGAGGCGGCCAGGGCTACGGCAGCCGAGATTGCCGCCTCCACCGACCGCCAAACCCTGGCGGTACAGGTGGATGTGACCGACGAGAGCCAGGTGGAGGCGCTGGTGGCCCAAACCCTGGCAAAATTTGGGCGCTTGGATATTGCGGTGAGCAACGCCGGCATCCTCATTGCCGAGGAAATCACCGAATTTCCGGCTGAAAAGTGGCGGGCGGTGATGAATGTTAATTTATTTGGTTATTTTTTAACCGCCAAACACGTCGCCCGGCCTATGAAAGCCCAGGGCAGCGGCGTCATCATTCAAATCAATTCCAAATCGGGCAAAAAAGGCAGCTTTAAAAACTCGGCCTATGCGGCCAGCAAATTTGGCGGCATCGGCCTGACCCAGAGCATCGCCCTGGATCTGGCCGAGTACGGGGTGCGGGTCAACGCTGTGTGCCCCGGCAACCTGCTCGACTCGCCGCTGTGGGTTAACTCCCTGTACAGCCAATATGCCAAAAAGTGGGGCATTACCGAGGCCGAGGTGCGCCAAAAGTATATTGACCAGGTACCCATGAAACGCGGCTGCACTTATACCGACGTCTGCAACGTGGTGGTCTTCTTGGCCTCCGACCAGGCCAGCTATATGACCGGCCAGGCCATCAACGTGACCGGCGGCCAGGAAATGCGGTAAGACGACCGCTGATGGCTGACCGCCGACCGCCGGAAAGTTTGGCGGTCAACTGTCGGCGGTCGGCGGTCATTTAGGGGGAATTAATGAGTGATAAATTGGACAAGTATCGGCGCGTGGAAGTTTTACCCCGCGAGAACCGATTGTGGCCTTTGTACGGGGCGGGGTTTGAAAATTTAGGCCAGCACGGGCAGCCCATTACGGTGGATTTTCCCGGCTTTGGCCCGGATGAATTATTGGTGCGGCACGATGCCTGTGGGATTTGCTTTTCCGACATCAAAGTGATCAATGCCGGGGAACAGCACCCGCGTATCTTCCGGGATATGAAAAAAGAGCCGGTGGTTTTGGGGCATGAGGTCACGCTGACCATTGCCGGCGTGGGTAAAAATCTGCAAGGGCAATATCGGGTGGGCGACCGCTTTGTGGTCCAGGCCGACATCTTTTATGGCGGCGTCAATTACGCCTACGGTTATATGATCCAGGGCGGCATGTCCCAATACAGCGTCATTGGCGAGCGGGTGCTGCATGGCGATGACGGCAACTACCTTTTGCCCATCCAGCCCCACACCGGCTACGCCGAAAGCGCCCTGGCCGAACCCTGGGCCTGCGTGGTGGCGACTTACAATCAAACCTACCGCACCGGTCTCAAACCGGGCGGCGTCACCTGGATCATCGGCACGCCCCAGGCCAGAGATGATTACTTTTTTAGCGCGGGGTTGGATGAGCGCAGCCACCCGGCCAAGCTGGTTTTGAGCCATGTGCCGCCCGCTTTTGGGGCCTGGCTGCGCCAGCAGGCCGCCCGGCTGGGCGTTGAAGTGGTCGAATGGCCCCTGGAACGGCAAAAAATTTACGATGAACGGCTGCGGCATGAGGAGCGGGCGGTCATCCATTTTGACCCGCTGCCGCCCGGCTTTGACGACATCATTATTCTTGGCCCTGATCCCGATGTGATCGAGGCGGTCAGCCCGCACCTGCTCCACTTTGGGGTGGTGGCGATTGTGACCGATACGCCTTTGCCCCGTCTGGTGGAGGTGGATATCGGGCAGGTGCATTACCACCGCTCGCTGTATCTCGGTGGGCCGGGGCCGGATATTGCCCAGGTTTACAGCCGCCAGCCGGTGCGCTCTCAGGCAAAAGGCGGCGGCAAAGCATGGCTGGTGGGGGCGGGGGGGCCGATGGGCCACATGCACGTTCAAACCCTGCTCCAGGCGCAGGAGCCGCCGGGGATGCTGGTCTGCACCGCCCTCACCTGGCATCGTCTGGCTACCGTTGAGAGCGAATTTGCCGCCAAGGCCCGGGCCAAAGGGGTTGAATTTGTATGCCTCAGCGCCGATGACCCGGCTTACCAACAGCGCCTGGCCGAACTGGCCGGGGCTGGTTTTGACGACATCGTCGTGCTGGCGCCATCGGTAGCGGCGGTGTCAGAAGCAACCGCCTATATCGCCGCCGGGGGCGTGGTCAACGTGTTTGCCGGCTTAAAACGGGGCACCCTCGTTACCCTGGATTTAAACCTGGTGTGCCGGGGCGGAGTGCGCTTTATTGGGCACTCCGGCTCAACCATTGCCGATTTAACCCGGATGATCCAGCAGGTAGAGAGCAGGCAGTTGTCGCCCAACCATTCGGTGGCTGCGGTTGGCTCACTGGAGGCGGCCCGAGACGGCTATATGGCGGTGCGCGATGCCACCTTTCCCGGCAAGATAGTTATTTTTCCCCACATTAAACCCTTCCCGCTGACCCCGTTGGCGGAGTTAAAGGATAAGCTGCCCGGCGTCTATGCCCGGCTAAAAGATGGCAAAGAGTGGACTATTGAGGCAGAGCAGGAATTTCTCAACAGCATGCTGCCCTGAAACCGGGCCGTGTGGAATTTTAAGGTTGGTTCTGTTGCCAAATCTTGACAGAATAGGACTTTTGTGTTAATCTTGTTGCGTAACCGCTTACGTAACCGCTTACGTAATTGTTAAAAAATTAGATACCAGCTTTCCCCGGTTAAATTCCGATCGGTATTATAACTACAAGGATGTAGCCGCTCAATGGCGCGTGTCAATATCAAAGATGTGGCCGATATGGCCGGCGTTTCTACCGCCACGGTCTCTCATGTTATCAATGGGACCCGTTTTGTGCGAGAAGAAACGCGGCGCAAAGTTTTAGAAATTGTTGAGGCATTGAACTACCACCCCAGTTCAATTGCGCGTGGTTTGGCTACCAACTCCACCCAAACCATTGGCCTCATTATCTCCGATATCACCAACCCCTTTTTTACCGCAGTAGCGCGCGGCGTTGAAGACGAAATCAACCAGCACGGCTACCATACCATTTTTTGCAACACCGACGAAGACCCCGCCCGCGAAGATGAATACCTCCGGCTGCTTTTTGCCCACCAAATTGATGGCTTGATCATCTCCCCTACCGGGACTCGCTCGGAACGTCTCATCCGTATGGCTGAGGATGTGCCGATTGTTTTGCTTGATCGCCAGGCCGAAGGGCTGGAAGCGCCCCTGGTAGGTGTAGATAATGAAGGTGGTGCTTACCAGGCCACCCGTTATTTAATCGGGCTGGGCCACCGCCGGATTGGGGTGATGACCGGCCTCGAAACCATCTCGACCCTGGCCGACCGGGTCAGAGGGTACAAACGGGCCTTGCAAGAGGCGGACTTGCCGGTTGACGAGGCTCTGATTGTCCGGGCCGACCCCCGCTTTTATGTGAATCAAATGCCCACCGCCGACCATGATTCAATTGCTACCCCGCTCACCAACCTTCAAATGACCCCGAATGCTTTTCATGCGCTCCAACACCTGCTAGATTTGCCAGATCGCCCTACGGCCCTGTTTGTAACCAACAACCAGATGATCCTGGGAACATTGCACGCCTTTCGCCAGCGCCAACTGCGCTGCCCGGCAGACATCTCGCTGGTGAGTTTTGACGACAATGATTGGTCGGCCTTGTTCTCACCCCCGCTCACGGCCGTGCGCCAGCCAACTTACCAACTGGGCCAAACAGCGGCCAAACTCCTGATGAAGCTGATTCAACGTGAACATTTTGAAAAACCTCAACCCTTCCCCGTTGAACTTATTGTGCGTGAGTCTTGCACCGCTACGCCAAAGGTCAAACAGGCCCGGCTCGAGGCTCTGGTTGGCTAAAATTATTTAAAGGAGGTGGAGGAATGGCTATGGGCGAAACTCTGGTGCTGATGGAAGGGGTAGACAAGAGCTTCCCTGGCGTGCATGCCCTCAATCAATGCCGGTTTGAACTGCGCTCCGGTGAGGTGCATGCCCTGGTGGGCGAAAATGGGGCCGGCAAGTCTACCCTGATGAAGGTGCTGACCGGCATCTACCCCAAAGATGCCGGCCGAATTGTTTACAAAGGCAAAGAAGTTGAAATTTCTAACCCCCGGGCCGCTCTGAACCTGGGCATCAGCATGATCCACCAGGAGCTTAACCTGATGCCGCACCTGACGGTAGCCCAGAATATTTTCATTGGGCGAGAACCGCGCAAAAGCAACTTCATGCTGGATGAAAAGGAGATTAACGAAAAGACGCAGCAGGTGTTAGCCATGATGCACCTGAAGCTTGATCCGCGCACCAGGGTCGGAGACTTGACCGTTGCTATGCAGCAAATGGTTGAAATCGCCAAGGCGCTGTCTTTCAACTCAGAGGTGCTGATTATGGATGAGCCGACGGCGGCCTTGACCGATACGGAAATAGACGAACTGTTCCGCATAATCCGGCAACTCCGGTCAAAAGGGGTGGGGGTGGTGCATATCTCTCACCGGCTGGAGGAGCTAAAGCAAATTTCGGACCGGATCACGGTGATGCGTGATGGCCGCTACATTGATACCGTTCTGACTCCAGAAGTCACCATTGACCGGATTATCAGCATGATGGTGGGCCGCACCATTTATGAGTCCACCCCTGAAATCCCGGAAACTCCCAGCCAGGAGGTTATGCTGGAGGTGAAAAATCTCAACCGGGGCAACGCCATCAAGGATGTCAGCTTTAACCTGAAAAAAGGCGAAATCCTGGGCTTTTCTGGGTTGGTGGGGGCCGGGCGCACTGAGGTGGCGCGCCTTATTTTTGGGGCGGACCGGGCCGACTCCGGCGAAATTTACGTGCAGGGTCGTCAGGTTCAAATCAAGAGTCCCGGCGATGCGGTCAAGCACGGCATCGGCTATCTATCCGAGGACCGCAAGCGCTACGGCCTGGCCCTGGGGATGGATGTAGAAACCAACATTGTACTGGCTACATTCAAAAGGTTCCTGAGTATGCTCGGTTGGGTGAACCAGGCCCAAACGCGGGAAACAGCAGACCACTATGTAAAGGCGCTCAAAATAAAAACACCTAGTTTGCAGCAGCAGGTCAAGAACCTGTCGGGTGGCAACCAGCAAAAGGTGGTTATTGGCAAGTGGTTGACTCGCAATTGTGATATTCTGATCTTTGATGAGCCAACGCGGGGGATTGATGTGGGGGCCAAGAGTGAGATTTATCGCCTGTTGAATGATTTGGCCCAACAGGGTAAGTCAATTATTATGATTTCCTCAGAACTGCCAGAAATCCTGCGCATGAGTCATCGGATTGTGGTGATGTGTGAAGGCCGCATCACCGGTGAGCTAAGTTTTGCCGAGGCTACCCAAGAAAGAATTATGACTTATGCTACCCAGCGCGGCGGTCTGGTGAGTTGATGAGTCCATTTAACTCTATCCAAAGTCTGGAAGGGGAAAAATTATGGAACTAGAAATTGCGCCCAAAAAATCTCTATTTCGCTCTGATGCCATGCAAAAGTTGCTGGCTTTTGCTGCCCTAATTGTGCTCTTTGTCGTATTTTCGGTGGCATCGCCAAATTTCTTTCAGTTTAACAATATCATTGGTATTTTGTTAGCCACCGCTGTCAACGGTATCTTGGCCCTGGGTGTCACCTTTATCATTACGACCGGCGGTATTGATTTATCTGTGGGAACGGTGATGACCCTATCGGCGGTGATGGCCGGGGTGTTTATCACTTATTGGGGACTGCCCGTGCCCCTGGGGGTGCTGGCCGGGTTGAGCACAGGGGCCTTAGCCGGTTTGGCCAATGGTTTGATCATCACCAAGATGAGAATTCCACCTTTTATTGCTACGCTGGGTATGATGATGATTGCCAGAGGGTTGGCCCTGGTCATTTCTGGCCTGACGCCCATCTATTTCAATGATGCTCCGTCGTTTACCACCATTGCGATGGGTTCTGTGTTGGGGGCAATAATTCCGGGCTTTGAGATTCCCAACGCGGTGTTGATTTTATTTCTGGCCGCCATCGTGGCCGGTTTTATCCTGTCAAAAACAGTTTTGGGACGCTATACCTTTGCCCTGGGCAGCAATGAAGAAGCTACCCGCCTCTCTGGAGTCAACGTGGCAGCCTGGAAAACCGCGGTTTATGCTTTGGGTGGCGCTTTTAGCGGACTGGGCGGGGTAGTGATTGCAGCTCGCCTAAATTCTGCTCAACCTTCATTGGGAGCGGGCTATGAGTTGGATGCCATTGCGGCCGTGGTGATTGGCGGAACTTCCCTGAGCGGAGGTGAAGGCACTATCCTGGGGACTATTATTGGCGCCTTTATCATCAGCACGCTCACCAACGGGCTGCGCATCCTGTCGGTGCCACAGGAGTGGCAAATTGTTATTACCGGTGTGATTGTAATTACGGCGGTTTACCTGGATATTATCCGCCGCCGCCAACAGTAGAATCAGCATGAAGTTTTCTTTGTTGCCTCCACGCGACCAAATTGTAACCATCATGGAACGCATCTATGGTTACGGCATGACCACCACTTCTGGCGGTAATTTGTCTATCCTGGATGATAACCAGGAACTGTGGATAACGCCGGCCGGGATTGATAAAGGGCGCTTGTCGCCTGAGGATATTGTGTGTGTCAGGCCCGATCACACCTTTGAAGGGAAACACGCCCCTTCGTCGGAGTACCCTTTTCACCGCACCATTTATGAGCGCCGTCCGGATATCCGGGCGATTGCCCACGCCCACCCGCCGGCCCTGGTATCTTTTAGCATCGTGGGCGAGATTCCCCACCCCAGGATTATCCCGCAAGCCGGTCAGG
>CAZDMM010000384.1:1065-7258 GCA_964505845.1 uncultured Caldilineaceae bacterium | reverse complement strand
TTGGCTGCTTATCGTCGCACCCATCGCCCTGGGGGGCTTGTGGGTGGCCGTTTTTGTGTGGCAGTTAAGGCAGAAGTCGTTATTGCCCCTGTATGACTCCGGGGTAGAGGAGAAATTACTGGATTATGACCGAACCCAAGCCCGAACCCATTCCTGAGCAAAGCCTGCAACTGGGCTACGAAGTTAGAGATGCCAATATCAAAGCAATTTTATGGTTTGCGTTGGCCCTGGCCGTTGTGCTGGTGGTTGTGACCGGGGGGATTGGCCTGTTCTACAACTATTTAAATGTGCGTTACATCGAGCGGTCCGGCCCTCCGCCGCCTCTCTTGCCGGAGGCGCAGGGGCTGCCGCCGCAGCCGCTCTTGCAGCGTAATCCCTCCATCGAGATGCAGCAAATGCGCCGGGAGACTCAGGCGGTGCTCAACAGCTACGGCTGGGTAGATAAAGAGGCCGGGGTGGTGCGTATTCCCATCACCCGCGCCATGCAGTTGACCCTGGAGCGCGGCCTGCCCACTCAGCCGGCCGGCGGCGGCCAATAGCCGCTTGAGAAATGGCCCATGAAACCGTCAAGCCAAAAACTTAAGAATAGAATCAGTAGCTTAAAATTTTTTAGGCTCGGTGCGAAACTGAGTTTCGCACCGCGGAAAAATCAATTCCTGAGCGCCTTTTTCTTACTTCTTACTTCTTACTTCTTACTCCTTTCTGCTCCCCCCGCCCAGGCCGACGACCCGCTCCCCCAGGATTTGATCAAAGGGGTCAGGTTTGAGCAAAAACTAAACCAACAGTTGCCGCTGGATTTGACGTTTAAGGATGAGGCCGGTCAAAGCGTACACCTGGGCGATTATTTTGGGCACAAGCCGGTAATCCTGGTTTTTGCTTATTATGAGTGTCCCATGCTGTGTACTCTGGTGCTCAACGGCCTGCTGGCTACTTTGCAAAACCTCACCTTTGATGTCGGTAATCAATTTGAGGTGGTAACGGTGAGCATTGACCCTGGCGAAACACCCCAACTGGCCGCCGCCAAAAAAGAGGTTTATCTTAAGCCCTATCATCGGCCTGGGGCGGAAGCCGGCTGGCACTTTTTAACCGGCGACCAATCCGCCATCACCCAATTGACCCAGGCGGCCGGTTTTTATTTTGAGTACGACCCCAACCGCGACGAATACGCCCACCCCACCGGTATTATGGTGGTAACGCCCCAGGGAAAAATTGCCCGTTATTTTTACGGGATTGATTTTCCGGCCAATGATGTGCGCCTGGGGCTGGTTGAAGCGGCCCAGAATAAAATCGGCTCACCCATAGACCAACTGCTGCTGATGTGCTATCACTACGACCCGGTGGCGGGCCAATACACCCTGGCTATTATGAATATCATCCGGGTGGCCGGAGTTTCAACGGTAGCCCTGTTGGGCGGTGTGGTGCTGGTCATGTTCCGGCGTGACCGGGGTAGGAAATCAGGATTTCCAAAACCCCGGTACACTGAGGCGAAAATAAGGTGACAGTTCAGAAAGCCGTTTCCTCAGAGAAAACGGCTTTTCAGGCGAGTTCTCAAAACCCCAGGATTTGAAAAAGAGCAGGGTAGCATAACTTATGTGGGATTTTCCTTTATTTCCTGATCAAGCGTCAACCATCGCCAGTGGGGTTGACGGCGTCTATTTTCTCTTGACCGGGCTGAGCGTGTTTTTTAGCCTCCTGGTTTTTAGTTTAATTCTGTTCTTTGCCATCAAATACCGGCGCGGCTCTAAAGCCAATCGCACCGGGCTGGTGTTTGAAAGCAAAAAGCTGGAGGCTGTGATGCTGTTGGTCCCCTTTGTTTTGGGGATGACCGTCTTTGTGGTGCAGGCGCAGGCTTATTTCAATCTTTACCACCCGCCTATTGACGCCCTGGACATCTATGTTGTGGGTAAACAGTGGATGTGGAAAGCCCAACACCCGGAGGGCCAGGCCGAGATTAACGAACTGCACGTGCCGGTCAATCGCGCGGTGCGCCTGATTATGACCTCGCAGGATGTGATTCACAGTTTTTACATCCCGGCTTTTCGGGTTAAACAAGATGTTCTGCCGGGCCGCTACACCAGCATTTGGTTTCAGGCCACCAAGCCGGGCACGTATCACCTGTTCTGCGCGGAATACTGCGGCACAGACCACTCGGTGATGGGCGGCAGTGTGATTGTGATGCCGGAGGCGGAATACCAGGAGTGGCTGTCGGGTGGGGCCAGCGGGGTTTCGCTGGCTGAGGCCGGGCAGGCCCTCTTTGAGCAGTACGGCTGCGCTACCTGTCACCAGGCCGATAATCAGGGCCGCGGCCCTTCTTTGGCCGGCGTATTTGGGCAAACGGTTCAGTTAGAGAACGGGCAAACGGTGACGGCAGACGAAGAATACCTGCGCGAGTCTATTGTGAATCCGCACGCCAAAATTGTGGCAGGTTATACCGTCATCATGCCTACGTTTCAAGGCCAGATCAGCGATGAAGGCATCCAGCAGATTATCGCCTACGTGAAATCGCTGCAGGCCCAGGGAGGACAATAAAGAATGATGGATACAGGATCATTTTCAAAAGGCAGCCCCCGTCCCAAGGGGTTGGTCACTTCGCACGAGCATTATCTCAACGTGGATTACACCGTTAAATCATGGCTGCTCACCACCGACCACAAGCGGATAGCCCTGCTGTACCTGCTTTCGGTCTCGTTTTTCTTTGTGATTGGCGGCATCTATGCCATGCTCATCCGGCTGGAACTGCTAACGCCGCGGGCCGATGTTTTGACCGGGGACATGTACAACAAAGTTTTTACCATGCACGGCTTTGTGATGGTCTTCTTCTTCCTGATCCCGGCTATTCCCGCCACCATGGGTAATTTTTTGCTCCCGCTCATGTTGGGGGCCAAGGACCTGGCCTTTCCCCGCTTGAACCTGGCAAGCTGGTATGTTTACACGGTGGGCGGTATTTTTACCATTGCGGTGTTGGCGCTGGGCGGGGTGGACACCGGCTGGACCTTCTATACCCCCTACAGCAGCACCTACTCCAACACCTATGTGATCCTGGCGGCCATGGGCGCCTTTTTTGCCGGTTTCTCCTCAATTTTTACCGGCATTAATTTTATTGTCACCACCCACAAGCTGCGCGCGCCGGGGCTGTCGTGGTTTCGCCTGCCCCTGTTTGTGTGGTCTCATTATGCCACCAGCATCATCATGATTTTGGGCACGCCGGTGGTGGCCATTACCCTGCTGCTGGTCGGCATCGAGCGGCTCTTCCGCATCGGCATTTTTGACCCGGCCCTGGGCGGCGATCCCATCCTGTTCCAGCATCTCTTTTGGTTTTACTCTCACCCGGCCGTATACATTATGATTTTGCCGGCCATGGGCATCATCAGCGAACTCATCACCGCTTTTTCGCGCAAGCGCATCTTTGGGTACAACTTTGTGGCCTTTTCCAGCCTGGCGATTGCCATTATCGGCTTTTTGGTGTGGGGGCATCACATGTTTGTGAGCGGCCAATCGCCCTATGCCGGCATGATTTTCTCCATCCTCAGCTACCTGGTGGCTATTCCCTCGGCCGTTAAGGTGTTCAACTGGACGGCGACTCTCTACAAAGGCGAGATTTCTTATGACACACCGATGCTCTACGCCCTGGGTTTTATCGGCCTTTTTGCGGTGGGCGGTTTGACCGGCCTGTACGTGGCCGCCCTGGCTATTGATGTGCATGTGCACGATACGTACTTCGTGGTGGCCCACTTTCATTATATTATGGTGGGCGGCACGGTGATGGCTTACCTGGGCGGGCTGCATTTTTGGTGGCCCAAAATTACCGGGCGTTTATACCCGGAGTGGTGGGGGCGGCTGTCGGCCCTGTTCATCTTTGCCGGTTTCAACCTCACCTTTTTCCCCCAATTTATTGTGGGCTACCTGGGCATGCCGCGCCGCTATCACGTTTACCCCGACGAGTTCCAGGTGCTCAATGTCATGTCTACGGCGGGCGCTTCGGTGTTGGCCGTGGGGTATATCCTGCCGCTGGGCTACTTTATCTGGTCGCTGCGCTACGGTTTGGTGGCCGGGCCGAACCCCTGGGGCGCGGCCGGCCTGGAGTGGACCACGCCTTCGCCCCCGCCCACTCACAACTTTGACGAGCCGCCCGTTGTCACCTGGGAAGCCTACAACTACCAGGCAATGCCCCCTACTTCTGACCAAGAAGTGAAAGATAGCGATTTAGACGCAGTTGGCGCCGGCGCTCCGGCCGCCAAATAACCCCCACCCTCCCCCTTACGCTTTGCGCGTCTTCGGCGGGGGGAGGGCAGAGAGGGAGTAATGAAAGGAGAGCAACCCTTGAGTGATAGTCACGCTTCTGCCCTGGCTCACCATTTTAGCGATGTAGACCAGCAAAATGAGGCCAACACCCTGGGCATGTGGATTTTTTTGGTTACAGAAATCATGTTTTTTGGCGGCCTGTTCCTGGTTTATACCATCTACCGGGTGGCCTACCCTGAGGCCTTTGCCGAGGCCAGCCGTAGCCTTGATGTGGTGCTTGGCACAACTAACACCACCGTGCTGCTGTGCAGCAGCCTGACCATGGCCCTGGCCGTTAACGCCGCCCAAACCGGCAACCGCAAGTTAATTGTTGCCTTTTTGTTGTTGACCCTGCTGCTTGGCTCAATCTTTTTAGGCATCAAAGGGCTGGAATATTACCACAAGTATGAAGAGCACCACATTCCGGGGGCCAGCTTTCACTATGAGGGTGAGGCCGACCCGCGCGAAGCTCAACTCTTCTTTGGGCTGTATTTTGTGCTGACCGGTTTTCACGCCCTGCACATGGTGATCGGGGCGGCGGTGATTATTTACTTTGCCATCCGGGCCTGGCGGGGATTCTACCCACCCGAAAAATACGTGGCGGTGGAACAGCTTGGCCTGTATTGGCACTTTGTGGATATTGTGTGGGTTTTTCTCTTCCCTCTACTTTATTTAATAGGACGGCACTGATGTCACATCACGTTGTACCGGTCAAAACTTATCTGGCGGTGTTTGCAGGCTTATTGATTTTGATGGCAGCCACCATTGCGGCGGCTTACATCAATCTTGGTTTGCTGAATAACCTGGTGATGCTGGGCATTGCCATTGCCAAAACGCTGCTCATCGTGCTTTATTTTATGCACATCCGCTACAGCAGCCGCCTTACCTGGGTCATTGCCGGCGCCGGCTTTCTGTTTTTGGTAATTTTGATCGGCGGTACCATGCACGATTATTTGACCCGTGGATTATTTTCTCCCATCGCCCCAACTCTAGGCAGCCTCTACGACCCGCTAGGCGGGCCTAAATAGCGCCGGCCGGAGCGCAAAGGCTGCAACTTTTGCACTTTTATAACTAAAACCCACGCAGGCGACCCTCCGGGGTCGTTTCTGCCTTTTTAAAAGAGTTTATAACTTCAGTCTGATGTTATCTAAACTCCTATCCAAAGTTAGATTGTCATCACCTGTCGAGTATGATAAAATTGGACAGGAATCTGGCCAATTCCCCATCATGTTCTCACTAACCATAGATGTTGCCATACCGATGCTGTCAACTGTCGTACCTACGGCTTAATCATAAGGATAGCTCTGGTCATTATGAGTCAACTCAATCGGCAGCCCGCCCATGGTTCAGCTACGCCCCAGGTCTTAAAACCCATCCTGTATGCTGACATTTTTGATTACCCCCTGACCTTTGAAGAAATCTACAAATTTCTTGAATTTGAGGCCACCGCCGACGAGGTCATGGGGCTGTTGGCCGAGGCTGTTGAACAGGGTGAAATCGTGCAGACCGATGGATTCTACAGCCTGGTTGGCCGGCCTCACCTGGCCGCCAAACGCCGGGAACGCTGGCGCGCCTCTCAAGCCCTGTGGCCTAAAGCCATTCACTACGGGCGCTGGATAGCCAGCCTGCCCTTTGTGCGGCTGGTGGCGGTGACCGGCTCGTTGGCGGTTGACAACCCCCGCGACGGCGTGGATGATATTGATTACTTAATTGTAACTGCTCCGAATCGTTTATGGTTATGTCGCGCCCTGATCATCTTGCTGGTCAAATATGGCCGCCGGTGTGGGGCAAATTTGTGCCCCAATTACATTCTGACCGAGAACGTGCTCTATTTTGAGGAAAACAACCTGTTTACCGCCAGAGAGATGGTGCAGATGATCCCGCTCTATGGCCGGGATTATTATGTAAAGAT
>CAZDMM010000384.1:0-1055 GCA_964505845.1 uncultured Caldilineaceae bacterium | reverse complement strand
TTTTGCCGCAAGGAACAGGGCTGAATTTGGGCCGCCTCAATGATAAACTGCCGGCGCTGCCACAGGCCCTCAAGCGGGCCGGCGAGCTGGCGTTAAGCGGCTGGGCCGGGCATGCCCTGGAAAAAATTCTGCAAAAAATCCAGATCACCAAGCACACCAACCGCGCCAAAAAGTACGGTGCGCTGGATAAAGTGGTCTTCACCCCCGATATGTGCAAAGGCCACTACGATGGCCATAACCAGAAAACGATGAAAGCTTACCGGCAGCGGGTGCAAGCATGGAGTAGGGAGTAAGAAGTAGGGGAGTTCTTCCTTGAAAAGTCCGGTACACTTCTGGCGCTCTGGGAGGTTAGAGATTTGAGATTGATAATCTCTAATCTCCAATCTCCAAATTATCAAGATGCTTCTGGACAAACTTTTTCTCCCTCTACGGAGTTGCAATGACAGACGTTCTCTTTGGGCAATCCTATTATCTGCGTTTTGACCCCAAATTATGGGAGGCTATGCAGCCCTACCCGCCCCTGGGCAGCCTCTACGCTGCCTCGTATATCCGGCAGCAGGGCTATGAAGTGGCTCTGTTCGACGCCATGCTGGCCGAATCGGAGGCGGAATGGCTGGCCGCGCTAGAACAGCATCGCCCCCGCTACGCCGTTTTGTATGAGGACAGCTTCAACTACCTGAGCAAAATGTGCCTCTTGCGCATGCGCCAGGCCGCCTTTAGCATGGCCGAGGCGGCCAAAGCCAGGGGTTGTATCGTCATCATCTCCGGCTCCGATGCCACCGACCACGCCGAGAAATATTTTCAGCATGGGGTGGATTACATCTTGATGGGTGAGGGTGAACTCTCGCTGGGCGAGCTGCTCAACCGCCTCAGCGGCAAAGCCGACCGGCCTTTGGAGTCAATCTTTGGCCTGGCCTGGCAGCAGTCCGGGCAAATTCAGCGCACCGGCGAGCGCCCGTTTGTTAAAGATTTGGACAAGTTCCCCTTCCCGGCCTGGGATTTGGTGAACATCCCCCGTTACCAAAAAATCTGGTACGAGCGTCACGGCTACTACT
>CAZDMM010000383.1:0-7263 GCA_964505845.1 uncultured Caldilineaceae bacterium | reverse complement strand
TAGTTTATTATCTTTATGTCACCTCGTCAAAAGTCTATTGACTAAGAACTAGAGTGGATGTGATTAAGAGAATAAACGCGACAACGATAGGTGTAGATGATTTATGTTTGAGATAATTCATCGGGGATTGAGTCAACCTAAGTTGGTTTTAAGTTATCTGACGATAAAATTAGCCAAACATGGTATGCAGCCCGCACTCCGTTTTATCCAAACCGGCCCAGCGACCGGCCCGCTCATCCTCCGCAAAGGAGGGTTGGGTGCAGGGAGCGCAGCCAATACTGCGATACCCCTGGACAAACAGCGGGTGGCGGGGTAAATGGTACATTTCAATGTAGTTGTTGATCTCGGTTTTGGTCCAGTTGAGCATCGGCTGGATTTTGAGCAGGCCGCTGGGCAAGCGTTCCAGGATGGCTTGGGCCTGGCGTTGCTCCGTTTGATCGCGCCGGGCGCCGCTGACCCAGGCCCGGAAGCCAGTCAAGGCGCGCTGCATCGGCTCCACCTTGTGCAGATAACAACACAAATCCGGGTCGTGCTCCGGCAAACTCACCCCATAGCGGGCCGCTAACTCACCCCGCGCAATCACCGGGCGAACATCCACGATATTCAAATTGAAACGTTCTTGCAACTGATCTCGGAAAAGAAGCGTCTCCGGGAAATGCAAGCCCGTGTCCAGAAAAATCACCGGCATAGCGGGGCAGATTTGGGAGATGAGGTGAAGCAAGGGCACGCTCTGGGTTTGAAAGGATGAACTAGCTGCCATATGGGAGCCAAAGGTTTCCCAGGCCCATCTCAAAATTTCCGGGGCGGACAGGCGCTCAAAACGCTCATTCAAGTCAGGCAAATCTAAATCGAGTGAAGGAATGAGATTTGTGCTCATATTTTTGGAGACAGCGTGCCCTTTGGGTATTGGAGATTGGAGATTAGCGCCATAATCGAACTATCACCTTCAATTTTACCGCATCCTCGCCGCTCGTCAAGGGGATTCTTGGCCCAGCGGCGGGCCGGTAGAGACCGATCAAAAGCTGATACCCGCCCGGTGGCGTGCCGGGCGGCAGCCACACCGCGTAGCGATCCATAATTTTTTCCCCCACCGCCCAGCTTGTCGTCGGGCGCGTCCACAGCACCGGTTGGCCGTCAGCCTGGGCCAGCACTTGACCCTCAGACCCCACCACATGGATGAAAACATGATAATCCTCGGTTGGTTTGGCTAAGGCTTGCCACCGTAGCTCGATGGGCAGGACAGCGCCGGCCGGCGTCTCAGGTGGATAGGCCGCCTCTAGCAGTTTGATTTGCTCCCCGAAAATTGACTCCACTTTATGGGTATAAGCCGACAGGTCGGCTGGAGTTGCAAACAACACCAACCGCTGCTCCCCAAAAGAATCATTGCGGGCGCGAAAGCCACCGGCCATCAGCATTTGTTCTACCGCGCTTTGCTCCGGCGGGCGATGATCCGGCAGCCACCAGATTTGCCGGTGCTGCGCCATCATTTCGTTGACGCGCCGGGTGGTTGGGCCAGGCAGGGGAGGCCCGCCGCTTTGCAGCCCCAGCGCCGGCGCCCGGCCTTTGTACAGCTCTGCAAAGGGCATGCTCATCTCCGGGTCGTTGGTGATGACGGCATCGTTGGGGCGGACGCCCGCATTCAGCGCGGCTACAGCCTGTTGCAATGATTGGGGCGGCAGGGTGTGCGTGTGAACAAGCAAAAAGGTGGCGGCGGCCAGGGTCGAGAGGAGGGCGAGCGGTTGGAGCAGTGACAAGGTGCGAGGGAGCAGGGGTGCGGGGGAGCGTTGGTCTGTCATTCGCCATTCGCTCATTCGCCCATTCGCCCATTCGCCCATTCGCAGATTCAAAGTGGTCAGGGCGATATTTGCCAGCAGCGCCGCCAGCAGCCAGCCGTTGACTCGCCCCTGCCAGGCCCAGGCCAGGTCGAGCGACTCCGGCGTCACAAAGCGCCAGGCAGCAACGAAGGGCGAGTAGCGCGGGTCAAAAAAGGTTTGCGGGTCAAACAAAGGCAGGCCGGTTTCCAGCAGCGAGTTTTGGAAGGGGGCAAAGTCAATCGCCACGCTTAGGAGTTGGGCGAAAAAGCCGAGAGCAGCGAGGCTAAAAAAGATGAGGCGAAGAGGCGAGGCGAAGAGGCGAAAAAAGCTCAGTCCCTTTGCCCCCCCGCGTTCCCGCGTCTCCACCTCCTCGTTTCCTCGCGTCCCACCCCTCGCCGCCCTGCGCGCCTTTGGCGTGTGCCCAAGTGGGCCGGGTGTTCCGGCTCTGCCCGCCTTCGGCGTGGGGATCGCGTCCTCGTGTCCTCGCGTTGCGTTGAAGGCTCGTTCCACCAGCGGGGCCAGCAGGATCGCCCAAAAGGGCAGGGTCGGCACCATAAAGCG
The DNA here is from genome assembly GCA_964505845.1 of uncultured Caldilineaceae bacterium. Lineage (GTDB taxonomy): Bacteria > Chloroflexota > Anaerolineae > 4572-78 > J111 > DSQQ01. The sequence continues at coordinate 4,888 of CAZDMM010000383.1, read as the reverse complement.
CGGCCCCCAGGCATAGCCTCCGTGCCACATGAACCACTGGCCGTACATGAGCAGATGAATCAGGATGACCGCCAGGGCGGCGACAGCTTCGGCACGGTGGCGGCGCAAAAAAGCCGGCAGCCCGACCAGGCTCAGCACAAAGATGGGACAATAGAGCAACAAGCCTCGTCCGGGGCTGACCAGTTGGCCGAGCACCCCCTGCCACAAAACACCGCTGAAGGTTTCGTTGGGCAAGTAGCCGGTGTTGAACGGGTCGCCATACCGAGAGAGGTTGAAAGCGATCAGGGCCAGGCCGGTGAGGAGGAGCGGGGCGGCGAAGGCAAGGAGAGGCGGTAAAGCGTAAAGCGTGAGGCGTGGAGCGTGAGGCGTGAGGCGTGATATATTAAAGGTGCGTAAATCGTAAATCGTAAATCGTAAATCGTAAATCAGGAGCAGTCCAAAGACCGGCACAAAAACCGCTTCGGCGTAGCGGGCGGCGACATTCCAGGCGAGAAAGAGGCCGGCCAGGAAGGGGTAGAGGAGGGCAGAGGAGCGGGGGGGCAGGGGAGCGGGGGTGAAAACTTTCTCTCCCCTGCTCCTCATCTCCCCTGCTTCTCTGCGAAATTTAAGGAGGGTATAAGCCGCGCTCAAGAGCAGCAAGCCGGAAAATGGGTCGCTGAAGAGTGATTTGGCATAGGGCCAGGCCAGGGTGGTCAGCCCAAAGGTGAGGGCGACGATCAGGCCGGTTCGTGGGGGGTAGCCCAATTCAGATAGGTAGGCCGAAATTAAAACGGCGGTCAAAGCGGTGACGAGGGCATTGAAAAGTAAACTCGCTCCTACCGTGCCCCACCAGGGGACGACCAAGCCCAGCCAGGTGAACGGCAGCAAGCCAATGGGCAGGCCGATGCCTTTGCGAGAGTAGAGCAGTCCGTCTAGCCCAAAGGTGCCTTGCTGCAAATCCATCCAGCGAATCTGCTCAATGTCCAGCGCACCCCGTCTAACCAGGCTCTCGGCGGTGGAAAACATGGCCAGGCCGTCGCTGGAATTGATGTGCGGGGTGTAGGTGAGCAGGTAGATGGAGAAGAGGCAGAGAAAGAGGGCAAGATGTGAAGCGTGAGGCGTGCAAGATTGGACGCTTTGTGTGGAGATTGGACGCTTCGCGTGGTAATTGGTAATTGGTAATTGGTGCATACGCATGCTCAGGTTGAATGAGGGTGAGAGGAGGAACCGAGTTGGGGGAGGGCCAGGTTGAGGCTGTGCAGTGAGAGCAGGATGAATTCGAGCCGGGTATCGCCGAACTGGGCCAGACCGGCCGCACATTCACTTAAGGTACAGGCCAACGTTGGGTCAACCCTGGTTTTGGGCAGTTGGCGCAATAACTGCCTGAGAGTCTGCACCCCGGCCAGGGAGTCGCCCTGGGCAAAATGTTCGGCGCAGTTTCCGAGCCGGGTGGATAGTTGGGTGTTCCCTAAAGATTTGGCCTGTTTTTGTAGAGTCAAGATGGCCTGAGCCGTAGCCAGGTTAGGATTGGCCCGCATGGCGCGCCAGTGCTGCATGTAGTAGCGCTCGTCGCCGGCCAGGCGGGCCAGGGCCAGGCCGACCTCAGTCCGCAGCGTCTCCGGTTCAACCTGGCGCAGTAAAGCAAAAATTTCTGTGGCGGCGGCGCTGGCCTGCAAGCGGCCCAGGGCCGAGGCGTGGGCCACCCGGAGTACAGGGCTTGGCTCGGTTCGGAACTTGTCCCAAAAGAGCGGAATGCTGTCGGAGTCGCCCAGCATGGATAGGGCGCGGGCGCTGGAAGCTTCGAGCACGTGGTAGCCGGAGAACAACAATCGGCGCAGCGGCGGGATAGCCCTGGCGTCGCCCAGACGGCCCAAAGCTCGCGTTACGGCAAAGGTCAGTTCCGAGGGTTCTTCGTTGAGCATGGCGATTAATGCCTCAATCAGTTCTGGCTCCGGCGGCATGCGCCCAATGGAGTTGACGGCTTCCAGGCGCACGTTAAAGCTGGGGTCGCGCAGGGCCTCGATGAGTTCATGGCTGCTGAGCGGATTTTTGGCGTTGCCCATGCGCTCGGTGGTGGCCATGCGGGTAATCTCATCGCCGGCAAAGTTGTACATAATCAACGATTCCAGGGCGGCCAGGGGGTTGCCCCGCACAAACATGCCTGCAAAGCGGCGAAACGGGAGGGCCTCGGTGCTGCGCAGTTGGGAAACGGTCACAATACTGGCAATGAGAAACACGAGACTGAAGACAAATAAGGGAGTATAGGAGTCCAGGGTAAAAATCAAAACATCAGCCCGGATGCCCCTGGACTGCTCCAAAATTTGGCCGGCCAGCAGCGGGGCAAAACCGCTCACAAAGCCATACCAGGCATAATAAACCGCCGTATAGGCTGATTTTTTTTCGACCGGCATGGCGTTGACAAAGAGGTAGCGCATCCAGCTAATTTGCCAGGCCAGGGTGCTTACCCCGGCCAGAAACGCAATCAGCATGGCCAGGGGTGCGCTCAAGAGGGTGTGGCGGGGCATCAAAAACCAGGCCAGGGGCAGCAGCAGCATCACATCCAGGCTAAACTGCATCACCGGTTTGCTGCCGTAGCGGTCGGCGGCCCAACCCCACAAATAGGACGACAGCAGGGCGCCGGCATACGTGGCGCTGCTGAGGAGCACTACCTGCCCGTCATCCAAGCCGACCTGTTCTTTCATAAACAACGGCACAAAGGAGATAACCGAGGTGCCGCCCAAGGTGGCTAAACCCAACGCCCCCAGAAAAAACATGAAATCCCGGTCGGCCAGGGCGTGTTTGATATCTTTGAGATGGCCGGGGGTCGCTTCACCCGCGGCTGCCGGCCGCCCGCCCGGCGTTTGGCTGTAAAGCCAGACCGAGATAAACCCAAAACCAACCCCCAACGCAATCAGCAGCATAAAGCGGTCCAGGCCATGCCCGGCCCCAATCACGTAGCTGGCTCCACTGGTCACTACAATACTGCCGATCATCATGGTCATGTTGCTGAGGGCCTGAAATTTACCCTGCACGGCGGTCGGCACGGCTTCCCGGCGCCAGGGATAGCCGCCTGTTTCGGCAATGGCCCGGCACATGGCAAAAACAAAAATGACGCCGCCCACCCAGCCAAAGGCCGAGCCGGGTCCAAAACGTTGGATGATGAAGGGCGTCAACAAGAGCACCGCGATGACGCAGGTGCGGGCCGTCCAAAAGGTGATGTAGACGCGTTTGTAGCCAAAACGAGTCACGGCGGGCGCAATAAAGGGCGCTACAATACCACAAAAGGGGACAAGCGACAACAGCAGCCCAATCTGGCCCTCATTTAACTTGAGTTCACTCAGAAAAAGCAAAAAAACCGGCCCGGCAAAGGTGAGGGTGAACATGGCCGCATTAAGCATATCGCCGGCCAGAAGCCAGTTCAGCCGGCGCATTTTTTCGACATCGGTGAGGGTAGTGGTCATCAATAAAGTAGGGAGTCTAGATGTTTTGCAGCAATCCTAATTCTCGCGCTACCACCAACACTTTGGGCAGCGGCTCTTGCCACAGCCACTCAACCTCCAGCCAAAAGCCGGGCAGCACCACGGATTGGAAGCGGCCCACGTCGCCGGAGAAAAGGAGGTGGTAGCGACCTGTGGCGGAGAGTTGATAAAATTCGGCCTGCTGCCGGTCGGGGTCAATCAGCCAATACTCGCGCACCCCGGCGGCCTCGTATTCCACAAATTTTTCGCCCCGGTCGCGGCCCACACTTTCGGGCGAGACAATTTCGATCACCAGGTCGGCGGCTTCAGATAATTTTGACTCCTGGACAAGGTGTAGCCTATCTTGCGTGACAAACAAGATGTCCGGTTCTCGCCCCCGGTTAAGGTGGGGCATTTGCATGTTGAAAGGGGCAGTGAGGAGTAAGCCTAGCTCATATCTTTCAACAAAAAGAGTTAAGATATTGGCCAGCCAAAGGACAAGTTTTTGATGCTTGGTTGAAGCTGTCATTAGCGTAATAACCTCCCCATCCACCCACTCAGCGTGGACGCCGCTGTATTTTTTCAAAAACTCCTCATAGCTTATTTTTTCGGCTGCCTGTTCAGTTTTGGGGCTGGCTAACATTTCTATCATTGCAAACCTCCTTACGGAAATACTTCTAAACCCATCTGCGTAAAGTGGTGGTCAAACGCAAAAATGCGCCGAGTCCCCAGCCGCCGGGCCAGGGCCAGGGTGGAGCAGTCGGTATAGCTCCAGGCTTTGTCGTGGTACTGCTCAAAAATTTCCCAGGTCGCCCGCTTGTCGGCGTCATTCAAAGGCATGGGGAAAAAGGCTTTACTGGCTTTAAGCTGACGCCCAAACTCGATGGCGTAAGTTGGCCCCAGGCGCGCTCTGGTTAAGTTCATGGTTTCCACAAAAACCCACTCGCTCAGAATCGGTTTGATCCGCCCGGCCAGGGCTTTGAAATAAGCTACTGCCCTGGCATGGTTGTCATCCCTGGCATAGTTGAGGGCGTGCAGGGCGCTGGTATCAATCAGCATGGTACTCATCAGAGTTCTCCGCTACCTTGAGCAAAGGTTGGGTATTGACTGCTTCCACCGGGTCGCCGTACAGGTAGCGATCCACATTGGCGCTGACATCGGTTGGCCCTGCGATATCTTGGGCCACGCCGATGGCCTGCCAGATTGGGTCATGCTGCAAAATTTCTTGCTGGCGGCGCTGAATGATCTCGTCCAGCAGGTTTCGCAACACTGCGGCCATGCTCTGCTCGGTGATAAAGGATTCTGATTTGAGGAATTCGTAATGTTCCTGGCTGAGAGAGATTTGTAAACGATGCATGTATTACCTCCAAAAATAGTGTCAAGTGTCAGGTGTCAGGTGTCAAGTGTCAAGTGTCAAGTGTCAAGTGTCAAGTGTCAAGTGTCAAGTGTCA
>CAZDMM010000382.1:4312-7279 GCA_964505845.1 uncultured Caldilineaceae bacterium | reverse complement strand
GGCAAGCCCTGGTCGGTTAAGATGGTAGAGGCATTGGTAAAAACGCTGATGACCAGCAGATAAACCCCTACCTGGGGCCACCTGAAAATGATGAGCGCCAGCCCTATGCCGGCTATGCCGCCCAAAGCCAGCAGGCCAAATTTGGTGTCCCGGTAGCCGACGGCAAGCACCAGCAATGCGGCCATGCCTGTCCCGGCCAGGAGCAGGCTAATGAGGTTGACCTGGAGACGGGTTAGCGTGTAAGGTAGTTTTACCGGCACTGTTTTGTCCCTTTGGCGCCGTCAGGTTCTCGCCAGCGCCTTCCAGTTCGGGCTGGGGCAAAGCTGAAGATGATGGTATGACCAGCAGTTGGGTTAAAAAATAGCGCAGCGCCAGGAAACCGACGCCGCCCGCCAAACCCACGAGGCCGGCCAGCGCAATATCAACCGGGTGGTCAGGCGAGATGGGGTCTGGATGAACCACCGCCAAATCCAGGCGGCGCAGCTCGTAGATGGCCTGGAGCTTGCTGATATACTCTATACTTACCGTACCGATGGCGTTAGCCAGGTCGGCCGCCAGAACCGGGGACGGCCCCTGGATACGCAGCATCAAAACGCTTGAATCAGGTAAGACAACGGTATTGATTTCATAAGGGGTGATGGCCTCCTGGGGCAGCCCCAGCGAGGCCGCCGCGGCCTGGATAATCACCCGGCTGTCCAGGATGTTTGAATAAGTGGTGGCAACCCCAGAGCGGCCGGCCAGGGTGTCAATACTATACAACAGATCATACGTTTCGGCGATGCGAGCCGCCGGGTTAACCACAAATGAGGCGCTGGCTTCGTAGATAGTTTCTTTAGAATAACTGTAGGCCGCGCCTGCCCCGGTACTAATGAAGGCCGTGGCCAGGATAATCCACCAGCCCTCCCGCAGCAGCCGTACATACTGTTGGATTTGCATGCTTTCCTTAGTGCGCTCCGCGTTGGCTCACCACAGCCCCAATAGTGCGGATGATGATTTGAATGTCAAGACACAGGGAGCGATGTTCGATGTACAACACGTCGAGGTGAACCCGCTCTGTAAATTCCATAGAAGCCCGGCCCATAATTTGCCATAAACCGGTAATCCCTGGCACAACATCGAGGCGTTCAGTTTGCCATAAGGCATAGGTATCTTTGTCAAAAGAGGTTGGACGTGGGCCGACCAGACTCATATCACCCCTTAACACGTTAAGAAGCTGGGGGAGTTCATCCAGGCTGGTTTGGCGTAAAAAGCGCCCCGTCCTGGTCACACGGGGATCATCGGTGATTTTGAAATCGGGCCATTGCAGCTCGTTGAGATGGGCCAACTGCTTTTTTAATTCTTCGGCGTTGGAGACCATGGTGCGGAATTTGACCATGCCAAATTTGTGACCTCCTTTGCCGGTGCGCTTTTGAATAAAAAATATTGGCCCGTTGGGGTCTTCTAGTTTGATTAAAACGGCACAGCTGACAAAAATCGGCAGGACCACGGGCAAGGCCAGCAGCACCAGCGAAAGGTCCAAGCTGCGTTTGGCAAATAAATAGGTGCGATGACTCAAGAGGGGACGCTGCGAGGTAAGCTGGTCTAACCAATGATGACGATTAAAAATCTGGTGTTTGAAGTTGATGGCGTGCATGATGGCAGGAGTCTCCGGGTAAAGAGTAGGGGTAGTCGAAGCAAATTTTTTAAGATGCCTGGATAGCCTCAACCCGGCGCAGAGCAGGCCGGGGGGCGACTAAGGTGTAGCTGTCATCTTGCTGTAAACGGTTTTGGGCCTGGTGGACCAATTCTTCAAAGGTCAGGGCTTGATCCGGGAAGGTGGCTGTCCCACATTTGATGGCAACGCCCAATTCTAAATCGGCAATGGTTTCAATATACTCGGTGATCAGTTTTAACTCTCTGGAGTTGGTATCGGGGCACAGAATAATAAAGCGCCCCTGGTCGCGTTGTTCCAGGATCAGGTCGGTGCGGCGGAGATATTTGCTCAGTCTTTGGGCCATGCTGTTGATGACATAGCTGTACATCATGGTTTGTTGCACTTCTTCAACGGCCTGGTGGAGAGCGACCTGCACCGACTCAGGTTTAGGCTCAACCACCACGACACTGAGCGGTTGGTGACTGTTGCGGCTGCGGAACATTTCTACTTCGATATCCTCATTGGCCTCCTTTAAATGTCGCACCCGGTCGCTGTTATTGACCAGGGTAATATTCATCACGGCGCTTTCAAAATCATGAATGGCTTGAGCAAAGCGATAAGAAATCCAGATAGGGGTTATCAACAGGGTGGCTTCGGTGATGGTCAGATAGGTATGCATACCGCCAAAAAAGGGTCGGCTGCTTAAGAAAAATTTACTGCCGACATAGATCCCGATCCAGCTTACCACTAAAATAATGCTGTTGAGGCGTTGGGCGGCCGGAATGGCGATAATTGACGCTACAGCAATGAAACCGAGAAGATAGACGAAGGCATCAATGTTAATCAGGTTTTGTGCGCCAACATCTAACTTCTCGATGTTGAACAGTATCGTCAAACTGATAAGCCAGATAACCGTTAACCGCCGTAAATTTTTCATTTTTGCTAAAAATCTTTAAGGGTTTTTGATAGCATCAAAACGCTGTGAAAGGAGGAATAATTCACACTATTTTTACGTTACGTGTATTTTAGCAAAGAATTATGCCAGATAATACCCGAAAAATAGGGTGTTTTGTTCTTATTATCCCTACTATATCAACCAAACCTTTCAGATTATATTACGGCCCGGACAATTTTCCTGGCAGGTGAGGCTGGCCTGAGATAACTTGTGGCCCGCTTGAGGCTGGAATAACCAAAATTGCCAATCCGCCGCAAATATCTACAATGTTCAGGTTATTTGACTTTTTTGTACCCAATCCACCCAAGCTTACCTGGCACAGCGCGTGTCTTTTAAACATTACTTTGACCTTATGCTCGCCGGCTCTTGCGGCTTCATG
>CAZDMM010000382.1:705-4302 GCA_964505845.1 uncultured Caldilineaceae bacterium | reverse complement strand
GGCTTGGCGCTTGCCGGCCGGCTCTCCCTCCTACCGAGGCCCCGGTTGAAAAAACAGCCCCGCCGATAATCTCGGCGGAGCGGCCGGTGGCAACGTCTGATCCCGCCGTGTATAACCCCACCGTAGATTTAAATAACCGCATGTCCTCCCCCGACTACGGCATGCAGGTGTTTTTGTATTGGCGAGAAGAGGTGGCCGACCGGGACCTGCAGTTGGTGCAGGACGCCGGGTTTCGCTGGGTCAAACAAGAGTTACCCTGGCGTGAGTTAGAAGGGCAGGCCAAAGGGGTGTGGCAGTGGGCTACCGCCGACCGGATTATAGATCAAATAGAGGCGCATGGCCTCAAGGTGATTGTGCGGTTGGGAGCGCAGCCGGCCTGGGCCTCTAAGACGCCGCTGCCGGAACTTGGCCCGCCGGAGCGCATGCAGGATTTTTATGATTATGTCTACGCGGTTGCGCAGCGTTACAAAGGCCGGGTTGAAGCCTATCAAATTTGGAATGAACCTAACCTGGCCCGCGAGTGGGGGAATCGCCCGCCCAACCCGGCGGAGTACGTGGAGATGCTCAAGGCCGGCTATCAGGCCGTCAAGGCCGCCGACCCGCAGGCGATTGTGATCAGCGCCGGTTTAGCGCCCACCACCCGGAACGACGCCGTCGCCATGCCGGATATCTATTTTATCCAGGGCATGTACCAGGCCGGGGCTGCCCCTTACTTTGATGCCTTGGGGGTGCATGCCTCCGGGTACAAAGCCCCCCCCGAAACCAACCCGGCCGTGGTGGCCCGGACGCCGGAGTTGAACAACAACGACAGCGGCTCCGAACAACTGCGCCGGGTGTACTGCTTTCGCCACGTGGAGGATGTACGCGAGTTAATGGTGCGTAACGGGGATGCCGGCAAAAAAATTGTAGTATTGGAATTTGGCTGGACGATCGACCCGCGCCCTGACTCTCCCTACCGCTGGCACGCCGTTACCCCGGAACAGCAGGATAAATACTTGCAGCGAGCCTACGCTTACGCTCAAACCCATTGGCAGCCCTGGATTGGCGTGATGAGCCTCATCTATATTGCCGACCCACAGTGGACCATGCAAGACGAGCAAACCTATTGGAGCATCGTCTATCCCGGTTATCCCGACCTGCGCACCGCCCCGGCCTATTACGGGGTGCTGACCATGCCCAAAGCTCCGGCGGTGGAGATCAGGTAACTGCTCAGAGCTAAACCTACAGGGCATGTTCAAAGTTATTGGGCAAACCTTCCCGGAAGCTCTACATAAGCTTTATCTCAAAATTGACGGGTGTCGCTTTCGGGAAGGTGGGATATTGAACATGCCGTGGCTAAACCTATTTGGTCTATTGACTCCTCCCGCCACTCTCATTAAACTATAAGTGTGACTACGGGAGAAAAACCCCCTCCGGCTAACCTGGAACACCTGGTGCGGCAGCAAGAGAGCCTGCGCCAGGTCATCGAGTCGATCAGCAGCGAATTGGAACTGCGCCCCCTGCTGACTCGAATTGTGCGCCACGCCTGCGAGCTGATCGGCGCGGACAACGGAACCATCGGTTTGGTGGATGAGCTGCGCCAGGTCGTCCGAACCGAGGCCGTCTACCACCTGCCGGAGAGCGAAATTGGGGTAGAAATGCCGCCGGGGGCCGGCTTGGCCGGCCGGGTTTTGCTAACCCGGCAGCCGCTTGTGCTCAACCCGGCTGACAACCCCCAGGCCGGCCTGGATCACTTTACCGTCATCGGGCTGCCGATTCTGTGGGCAGATAAGCTGATCGGCTTTTTTGGCATCGGCGCGGCTTCGCTCCACTGCTTTTCTGAAGAAAATGTCGAGACGCTGGCCACCTTTGCCCGCCATGCCGCCATCGCCATCCAAAATGCCCGCCTGTTTGAAGCCGAAAGACGCCGCGTGGCCCGCATTGCCATCATCAATCGCGTGGCCCGCCTGATTGCCGGCAGCCTCAACCTGAGCCAGCTCTTGCAAACCACCGTTGAAGCCATTGCCGAATATCTTTCCTATCACAATGTGGCCCTGCTGCTGGTTGATCCCGCCGACCCCGAAACCCTGGTTTTGCAAGCCCGCAGCGGCATCTATACCTTGCCGGTCATCGGCAACTATCGCCAGCGTCTGAGCCAGGGGATTATTGGCGCCGCCGCCCGGGCCCGGCGCTATCTGTTGATCAATGATGTGCGCCGTGACCTCCGCTACCTGCCCATCCCCGGCATTGATACCATCATGGCCGAGCTGGCGCTGCCCATCATTGTGGGGGAACGCTTGCTGGGGGTGCTTAATATTGAAGCTGAACAGCCGATGAGCGATGATGACGCCGCCGGTTTTGAAATTATTGCCGACCAGCTTGGCGTGGCAATTGAAAATGCCCGGCTCTTTGCCGAGATGCAAAAAAACCTGGATCAAACCCAGTTGCTTTACCAAACCAGCCAACGCATCAGTACGGCTATGGATGTGGACGAGGTGATTCGCGCCTATCTGGAGCAGGTGGCGGTGCGTGGACGCTATGCCTGCAATGTGGTGCTGTATGAGTTTGACGAACTGGGGCAGCGCACTGCGGTGATGGTGCGAGGCCGCTGGACGCTGCAGAGCGGGATTGTGCGCCTGGAGGAACGCCTGCCTTATACCCAGGATGACCTGGACCCACCCCTGGATGCCGGGCAAACCTTTACCATTGCCGACGTCGGGGCAGACCCGCGTGTGCCGGCCAGCCTGCGCGAGATGCAAACTGTCGCCGGCCGGCCCGCCCTGGCGCTGATCCCTTTAATGGTCAGAGGGCAGCGGATTGGTCTGGTGGTCTTGAGCGATGCGGCCATGCACTCCTGGTCGGCGGCCGATCTGCACCCCTACCAGGTTACCGCGGCTCAACTAGCCGCCGCTATTGACAGCCGCCGCCAGCAGAATTTGGTGACGGAGCGCAGCCGGCAGTTGGCTGTGTTGCAAGAACGCCAGCGCCTGGCCCGTGATTTGCACGACTCGGTCACTCAGCTTATTTTTAGTATGACCCTGATTGCCCAATCTATTACGCCGGCCTGGCGGCGTGACCCCGCTGAAGGCGAGCGCCGCGTCAGCCGGCTGCTGGAATTAAGCCAGGCGGCCCTGGCCGAGATGCGGGCCTTGTTAGCAGAACTGCGTCCCCCGGACCCGCTCCCGGTTTTCGCTCTCCCGCCTTCTTTCCAGGGTAATTTGGTGGCCGCCTTGCAGAGCTACCTGGCAAAAATTGGTCAAGACAGTTTGCAGGTTGAATTAAAAACCAACGGTTATGTGCGCCAATGGCCTACCCACGAAGAAGCCCTTTTCAGGATTGCTCAAGAGGCGCTCAATAACGTGGTCAAGCATGCCCAGGCGCAGCGGGTAGAAATCAAGCTTGAGGTTGGGGCCAATACCGCCGGCCTGACCATTGCGGATGATGGCATCGGTTTGGCCGCCGCGCCGAGTTCAATCAGAGGGAAGCCCGGCATGGGCTTGGGGCTGACCACGATGCGGGAACGGGCCGAAGCCCTGGGAGGAACCGTAACCTTGACCGCCAAATCGGGCCAGGGGGCCGTTGTTCTGGTTACGCTTCCTCGGAAGGATCAACAGGATC
>CAZDMM010000382.1:0-695 GCA_964505845.1 uncultured Caldilineaceae bacterium | reverse complement strand
TTGATTGTAGATGACCACGAAATTGTCCGGGAAGGCTTGCAAACCCTGCTCAATGAGGAGCCGGACCTGCAGGTGGTGGGTCAGGCTCACACCGGCGCGCAGGCGGTGGCCCTGGCTCATTCATTGCAGCCGGATGTTATCCTGATGGACCTGGTCATGCCAGAAATGGATGGCATCGAGGCCACGCGGCGCATTCGTCAGGCCGGCCTGCCCGGCCAAATTTTGGTCTTGACCAGCTTTGCTAACGATCAAAATGTGCGTGAGGCCCTTGAAGCCGGGGCCATTGGCTATCTTTTAAAGGATGTGCTTAAGGCCGACCTGCGGCGAGCCATTCACCTGGCCGCCCAGGGCAAGCCTACCCTGCACCCCGAAGTGCAGGGCTACTTGATTCGCCACGTCAACGCCGCTTCGGCGGCGGCGCGCCTGCCCCAATTGACCGACCGGGAACTGGATGTGCTGCGCCTGGTGGCGCGCGGCTACAGCAATAAAGAGATTGCGGCGGCGCTGCACCTGACCGAAGGGACGGTCAAAGGGTATGTCAGCGCTATTCTGGCTAAACTTGGCGTGGCCGACCGCACCCAGGCCGCCCTTTATGCCGTTAAACACGGCCTGGCCCAACCCGAAGGTTGAGGCGCTTGAGCTCCAGGCTTTAACTATCTCACCTCTCCACCCTAACTTTGGTTAGACCTCTCTCC
>CAZDMM010000381.1:0-7309 GCA_964505845.1 uncultured Caldilineaceae bacterium | reverse complement strand
GAAGAGTTGCAACAGTTCCTGTTGGGTGGCAGGGGCCAGCAACTCGCTGCTTAATTTGCCCACAGCGTGGATGGTTTGCCGCATCTGCCCCAGGTAGTTCTGGCACCCTTCACAATCTTTGAGGTGTTCCTCAAAGCGTTTCCGCTCTGGCGGCAGCAAGGTGCCTTCCAAATATTCGGTGATAATCTCAACCAGCTCTTTACAAGTTAATTCATTGTTATCCGTCATTCAAACCGACTCATTTCACATAAGATATTGTTCTAAAGCCCGCCGAACCTTGGAACGCGCCCGGTGCAGCAAAACTCTTTGGTTTGCTTCCGAGAGGCCCAACACCGCGCAAACCTCATCGCTCGTCCAGCCGTCAATGTCGCGCAGCATAATCACCTGGCGCTGGCTGGACGGCAGCTCGGCGATGGCCTGTTCAATATAAGCGCGAGTTTCCTGGGAAAGAAAACGCTGCTCTGGAATGGTCTCCCAACTGGCCGGTTCAACTGCCCAATGATTAGGCCAGTGGGGATGGTCGGGCGGGTTAAAACGGTCAGGCTCTACCGCCGGTTCGGCCGGGCCCAGGTCTGGGTCTTCCAGGTCAGAAAAAGGCACACTCCGGGCTTCGCGCTGGCCGCGGGTTTTGGCTCGATTGGTCAAGATCCGGAAAATCCAGGTTTTGAGCGACGAGCGCCCCTCAAACTGGTCCAGGCCCTGCAGCACGCCTAACCAAGTCTCTTGGGCTACCTCCTCGGCCACGGCTGCGCTTGAAACATAAACCTTGGCCAGCCGTACCAGGGAGGTGTGGTATTGGTTGATCAACCAGGCAAAAGCGGTTTCATCGCCGTTGCGCAGCGCCTCCAACAAACGCCGTTCATCCATCCAGGCTGCCGGTCTGGGTAGGCCGGACGCTTCAACTTCTGGCAGGACATTCATCTCGGACAGACCCCCCTAACCAAGCTGTTTGAGCACTTGTCAGCGGCAAAAATGGCTGTGAGACCGCTGCCGTCCTTTGGGCCGATGCGGTCTTCAGCTTTACCACTCAAGCATACTCCAAGATGGGAGCTCTGTCAAACAATTAATTTAGCCTCAAAGGTGAGAGGCGCTAAAAAAGTGCCTCTCACTTTTTGTCGCTACCTTATCTCAAGCCGTTCTGGGGTGGGGCCGCGTCTGCTCCGCCGCTGTGAGTTTGCCGCCAGTCTCGAAAGGTTTGGAGCAGTTGTTGGCGAGAGGTGGAGGGCGTCGTCTCATCCGTCAGCGTACGCAAGGTTTGGATGGTTTGGCGCATCTGGGCCAGGTAAGTGGTACAGCCAGGACACCCATCAAGATGCTGCTCAAGCTGCGCCTGTAACTCTGGCAGCAGCGCCCCTTCCAGGTAATCTGTCACCAGTTCGACGGTTTCTTTACAATTAAGGGAAGGGCGGCGCATGGGTTTGGGTTAACTCCCAAATAAACAACGATTTCAAATCAGGCCGGGTAAATGCCAGGTGACGGGCGCTTTGTGCCCTAAATTCTGGGCGCTATAGGCAAAACGCCTCAATTTTTTTTAAGCGCCGGTCACCTATATAGCTCATCAGGCCAGGGCGCAAGGACGCCTGATTAATAGTCTCAACTAAACCGAAATCGTTACACTGTTAAAGAAAGGATTCCGGTTAAAAAAAGAAACCGAAGCGGCTCTGGAGGCTAAACGGCGCCGCTTTCTGCGCCAGGCGCGATTGGGGCGGGCCGGCCTCCGGCCCCTTCACCCGTGGCTTTACCCCGCCCCGATAGCAGCGCCGGAACGGAGGTGTGAGAACCGGCAACAGTTTCATCCGGCCAACAACAGAGACCTTCATTGCTCATTTTTTAAGGGGTTTAAATTTGCCTGTCGCCAATAAATTCTCCATAATAAAGTATGGAGAGAGGTTGATTAACAGCCAGGTAAGATCAGCTCAATGGTTGAGGCCATTGTACCTTTGCGCCAATCATGGTATGTGTGGTTCAGCCCTTAGCCCAACATGAGCTGCCCATCTAACAGACCTATTTCTTAAAACTAACTTTTCAACCAATTCTAACACCCATCGCATTGTAGTACAAGGCTTAAACTTTGCGCCTTGCTTGGTTAGTTTTTTGCGTTTGCCCAGAAAAGCCTTTCCCTGGCCTCACAACTCAATCTCGGTGAGATTTGTATGGCTGCCGACGTACATTCCCGTGAACAACGCCTGCGGAAACAAGCTGAATTACAAAGGTTTTCCTTAAACCTTGCCAATTTACGCAAGCAGGAGGCCAGTTACATTGAGGTTTCGGCGGCCATTCCAGAACTGCTGCTGAACCAGATCAATGAGACCCGGCGTGAGATCAGGAGCGTTGAGGAGGAGTTGCTGGCCCTCAACGACGAGGCGATTCGTTCCCAAGCCCGCCAATTTTATACCGAAGCCTTTGAAGCAGAATTAAGCGGCGATATTGACAAAGCCATCAAGCTTTACCGCAATGCTGCCCGCCACAATCATCCAGACGCCGGTTTGGCTTTGCGGAGTCTGCGCTATCACCTGAAAGTGGTCAAAAATAAGGCTGCCGCTGCCCAAACATGGACGCCGCCCGCCCCAATTCTCTCATCCAGAGGCCGGTTGCTGTTGGGTCTGACAGCCGGGTCGGTCTTAATCCTGGCCGGAATCTTTGTTATTCAGACTTATTTAATCGTCCCGCCAGAAGTGGCTGCCCTGCCTACAGCTACTTTTACGCCGCCTACCGTTATCCTGATTATTCCGGCCACGGCCACCCCCACCAGCACGCCTCTTCCCACGCCCACCGCTTCCGCCACGCCCTCGCCCACCTTTACCGCCATTCCCCTGCCCACCAAAGCAGCCCCCACCATAACGCCTACCCGCACCCCGGCTCCTACCCCTCGACCCGCCCCTAAAATTGTGGGGCCGCAGAACTACCTGGTTTGGCTAGATGGCGCTATTGTCTTTGAGTTTGAAGATATGGGGCTGGCCGACGACGAGCTGTACTGTTTGAATACCCTCAAAGGTTTTGATAAAACCAATACCGAAAATTGGAGTTACCCTCCTACCGGCAACAAAAAACCCCGCATCCCCATTGATGCCAATGTGATTCGGGTGGCCAAAAGCCAGGGCATGCAGTGTATCATTTGGTCGGCCAGCATTGGCAAAAATTCTTGTGACAATATCATCAGCCAAAAAACTGAAGAGCGGATGATCGGCTTGCCCCAACCCTGTAATTTTCGGTAAACTCAGCTTGAGTGGCTCCCATTTTTACCGGTAGCAGCCGCATCCCTCCGATAAATTTGGATCTACCGAGTCTCCTGGTTCTTATCCCGAAGCTAACTGCTTCGGGATTTTTATTTATCCCCCGGCCAAAAAACCAAAGTTCTTTCTAGCGCATACTAGATATTGTGTTATAATAGGAAGTAGGCCCTATAGGTTGATACTTGTCTCCGCTACAACTTACCATAACATTTGAAACTCGCTTGGCTGTGTGGTACAATTAGGTTGTCATAAAATTATGGAGGTCTATGGAAGCTCTCAAAGAGCGAATTCGCCGAGAAGGTCAAAATTTAGGCCAAGGCATCCTTAAGGTAGACAGCTTTATGAATCATCAGGTAGACCCAGCCCTGATGCTGGCCGCCGGCGGCGCATTGGCCGCCCATTTTGGGGCGTTAGGGATTACCAAAGTGCTGACCGCCGAAATTTCTGGGATTGCCCCGGCCCTGACGACCGCTTTGGCCCTGGGAGTGCCGGTGGTGTATGCCCGCAAAACCAGGCCCATTACCATGCCAGAATCGGCCTTTACCCAGAGCGCGCCCTCCCACACCAAAGGGCAGGAAGTCAAGCTCATGGTTTCGCCGGAGTTTTTGGGCAGCCACGACAAGGTATTGATCATTGATGACTTTTTAGCCACCGGTGAGACCATCTTTGCCTTGATCCGGTTGGCCCAGCAGGCCGGGGCCGAAGTGGTCGGCGTGGGGGCCGTCATCGAAAAATCATTTGAGGGCGGCCGGGCCAAATTAGAGAGCATGGGCCTGCGGGTACGCTCGTTGGCGGTCATTGTTAAAATGACCGATGATGAGATTATTTTTGCCGAAGGCACCTCTCCATGACGGCAGCCTCACGCGAGGCGGTGGTCATTCTTGACTTCGGCTCGCAGTACAGCCAATTGATTGCCCGGCGGGTGCGTGAGCTGGAAGTTTACTGCGAATTGATCCCTTATCACGCACCGGAGGCAGAGATCACCCGGCTTAACCCGCGTGGTTTTATTTTGTCAGGCGGCCCGGCCAGCGTTTATGCCCCAGGTGCGCCTCACCTGCCGGAAGTGGTCTTAAAAAGTGAAAAACCGATTTTGGGCATCTGTTATGGTATGCAGCTTTTAGCCTACCACTTGGGCGGGCAGGTTTCGCCTGGCCAGGAGCGCGAGTACGGCCCCGCCGACATCGAATTGACCGACGATAACGACCTGCTTTTCTCCAGACTGCGCATCACCCATCACCACTTACCACTTACCCTCCAGGTTTGGATGAGCCACGGCGACCGCGTAACCCAACTGCCCGCCGGCTTTCACCCGCTGGCCCGCTCAGAAAGCTCGCCGTATGCGGCCATCGGCCGCCCAGATCGGGGCTGGTACGGCCTGCAATTTCACCCAGAGGTGACTCATACCCCGCAGGGTAAAGAGCTGCTCCGCGCCTTTTTATACCAGGTTTGTGGCTGCCGGGGCGGCTGGACGCCGGGTAATTTTATCGAGGAGAGTATTGCGCAGATCCAGGCCCAGGTTGGGGCCGGTAAAGTGGTATGCGGGTTATCGGGAGGGGTTGACTCCTCCGTAGCGGCCGCCCTGCTGCACCGGGCGGTGGGCGACCAGCTCACCTGCATCTTTGTTAACAACGGCTTGCTGCGCCGGCGTGAGCCGGAACAGGTGGTGCAAACGTTTCAGCAGGAGATGCACGCCCACCTGGTGGCCGTAGACGCCAGCGAAGATTTTTTAAGCGCGCTGGCCGGCCTGACCGACCCGGAAGCCAAGCGCAAAGTTATTGGCGAGAAGTTCATCCGCATCTTTGAGGCCGAAGCCCGCCGCCTGGGACAGGTTGACTTTTTGGCTCAGGGGACGCTCTATCCTGATGTCATCGAAAGCGCCGTACCCTTCCCTTCTCCGCCTGTAGGCGGGGGGGGACAGGGGGGGGGTATCGCCGCCAAGATTAAAACCCACCACAACGTAGGCGGTTTGCCGCCGGATATGCACTTCCGCCTGGTTGAACCCCTGCGTTATCTCTTTAAAGATGAAGTGCGGGCCGTGGGTGAAGCCCTGGGCCTGCCGCCGCAACTGGTCTGGCGGCATCCCTTTCCGGGGCCGGGGCTGGCCGTGCGAGTGCTGGGTGAAGTTACCTGGGAGCGGTTGGAAACGCTGCGCGCTGCCGACGCCATTTTTATTGAAGAGCTGCGAGTGGCCGGTTGGTACGAAAAAACAGCCCAGGCGTTTGCCGTGCTTTTGCCGGTGCAAAGCGTCGGGGTGATGGGTGATTATCGCACCTATGCCAACGTGGTGGCCCTGCGGGCCGTAACCACCGACGATTTTATGACGGCCGACTGGGCCAGATTACCGGCCGATTTGCTGGCCCGCGTCAGCAACCGCATTGTGAACGAAGTGCCGGGCGTTAACCGGGTGGTGTATGATATTAGCAGCAAACCCCCGGCCACCATTGAGTGGGAATAAAATATGGAAGGTTGGAGGGATTTTACTTTTCCAATCCTCGAGCCAAAGGCCCCCTTCCATTCTTCTAACTGCGCTACTGTTGATGTGCAAGAGAAAGCGAGGTGCTCTATGACCGCCGAATTTACCACCGTGATTGGTCAACTTAACCTTGTGGGAGGCGCATGGCGGGGCGACGCACCTAACCAGGTGGCCGTGCGCGAGCCAAAATCGGCGGGGGCGCCCGGCGCAGGTAAAGGCGATTTATTTGTGCTGGTTGAAGTGCGGGGCGCCAAGTCTAACTACACCAGCCTGGAACAAAAACTGGCCGGGGTTATCCGTGATAGTTATTACCTGGGGCGAGGTTCGGTAACGGCCAGCCTGCGCCGCGCCCTGCAAGGAGCCGGCGACCTGCTTTATGGGCGTAACCTGCAAGTTAGCCCTGAGGAACGGGTAGTGGCCGGCGCAGTGGCTGTGGTGATGAGCGGCGAGGATGCTTTTGTGGCCCAAATTGGGCCGGCTGCCCTGTTTGCCGTCTTGGGTGATCATATCCAGCGCCACCCGGCCAAATCGGTTTGGCTGGACGAGGCCCTTCCGCCCGCCCCGGCCAAAGGCGACCCAGGGCCGGAGAGCGAAAATGAAACCGCTTTGGGTCTGCGGGCAGTCATCGAGCCAAATCTTTATCACCTGCGGGTGAGTCCCCAGGATGTGTTGGTGCTGGCCGACAGCGGTCTGGCCGGGCAGTTGCCGCTGCCGCAGGTGGTCAAGGCCGTTGCCAGCAACAACATCAAAACTATGGTCAAGAATCTGGGACAGGCGGCCCAGGCCAACGACTGCTCCGCCTTGGTTTTGATGGTGGTGGAGGAGACTTCTTCTGGGCTGGGCGCCTTTATCAAGAAAGCTGCTCCGCCTAAAGAGCTGCCGGTAGAGGCGGCGGTCGCCTCCGCCGTACCGGAGATGGCCCGGCCGGCCCACTGGTTGAGCCGGCTGACCCGCAAACCGCCCGCCCCGGTTCAAGATGCCGAGAACGAACCTATTGAGGCGCTGCCACCGGGAGAGACCATTGCACCCGCCTTTGAAGCTAAATCTAAAATCCAGGCGTATGAGGATGAGGCGCCGGTCTATGCCGAAGCCGGCCCCAAACCAGGCCGAGATAGCAGGGTGATGGCCTCTATGGCCCATGGCTCCAACTTTGAGCCTCGTTTACATTCCACGCATGCCGCGCCGCCGGTCAACATGCTGCAGCGGTTAGCCCTGGCGCTGCTGCTGCCGGTTGCTATGCTGGGCAAGGCTGTAGCCTTACTTTTAAACCGGGCCGGAGCGCGAGACAATGAGGACATGCCCCGGCAGGCAGGCGCGCAAGCGCATCGCCCCGCGCCGCCGCCGGCCGTGTCGTGGAAGCTGCTGCTCAACCTGGCCATCGCCATCCCCATCCTGGTGGCCGTAATTGTCGGCCTGATTTACTGGCAAAAGGGCCGCCAGCGTGAAGCCGATTACCAGGAATTTCTCAGCGCAGCCCAGGCTAAAGTGCAGCAAGCCCAAACCGGCGACCCCGGTACCGCGCTGGGCCTGATGGGCGAGGCCGAAAAATTACTGATCGAGGCCGAAAAAATCAAGGGCGTCCAGCCCGAAATTACCGAACTGC
>CAZDMM010000380.1:0-7314 GCA_964505845.1 uncultured Caldilineaceae bacterium | reverse complement strand
CCGGTGAGTTTTGTGTCATATTTTTGGCGTCCCCCAAAATCATATTGTCAGACGTCAGGTAAAAAACGCGATTCAGGCTTGGCTCTGATCGCGTTACAAAGTCATCTTAAGTTGAGTTATCTTGCCGCCGTGCAGCCGAAAGGCCAGCCGCATACAGGCGGCCGCAGGCTTCAAACATGGTCATTTGGGTACCGATGATTGGAATACCCACTTGTTGGGCCAGTTCCACAGTTTCGGGCAGGGGCACTTTACCCCGCACCATCAAAATAGCCGTTACATCAGCCATCTCGGCGGTGCGGACAATTTGGGGGTTTACCAAGCCGGTGATGAGCAACCCCTGGGCTACATCGTAGCGCAGCACATCGCTCATCAGGTCTGCCCCAAAGCCTACCCGCACCTCGCGGCTAAGAGCAATCCCCCAACCAGCCGAATTCAGGCTGAAAAGTTGAGCTTGTACAACCGTTAAAACTTCTTGTAAACGCATATTGGCCCCAATTATCTCTACTCGTTACATATCACTCAACAATGTCCGTGATAGCCCTGAAACCGAGTTTAAGGCTTGTTGCGTCACCGGACTCAGCCCCTCACCGTGCCCAAAATCTACCCCTGGAACCGTTACCATCCAGGCTGGCGGCTGTTTGCCATACAGCAGGTGGGCATAGGTTAGCAGGGCGGCCGGATGCAGGTGGTGTCCTAAACTGGGCGAGAGCGAGCCAGTTTTGAGGGGGTACACCTGCACCTCCGGCTCAATTTTCTCAGGCGGCGTTACCCTGGTATCCACAAACACTACGGCCGTTACCTCAGCTCTAGCCACATCCAGGGCTAATTCCGGGGTAAGCTGGTGTGTTGACACCAATTCCACCTCAACCTGGCCGGCCGACCACTCCTGCTCCAGCCGTTCAGCTAAAATAAGCCCGGCTCCATCATCGCGCCGCAAACTATTACCATAAGCAATGATTAAAATCATTGATCCTGGCTCAATCCCTGATTAACTCATCCACCACTTCTCCACCGGCCGATACCATTTGCACATGCAGCGGCATCTGGCCAACGGCATGGGTAGAGCAGCTCAAACACGGGTCAAACACCCGAATGCCGTGCTCAATGCGGTTAAGGATGCCTTCACTCAAGCCGCGCCCATTAACATACGCCTGGGCAATCTGTTTAACCGTTTTGTTCATGGCCATATTGTTTTGCCCGGTAGCGATAATCAGGTTGACCTGCTGCAAGATGCCATCGCTATCCACATGGTATTCGTGAAAGAGCGTCCCACGCGGCGCTTCACTCACCCCCACGCCCACCAATTGATTCACCGAAGCCTGGCTGCGCACGTGCGGGTTGGTAATTTCCGGGTCATCCAACGTTTCTTCCATCTTTTCCAGGCAAAACAGAATTTCAATCAAGCGGGCAAAGTGATAATGAAAGCTGCTGAGCACCGGCTGGCCGTGCTGCCCCAAACGGCGGAACTGGCGCAGTTCCCGGTCGGCTTTGGGCGTGCCGGCAAAATCACACACGTTCAGCCGGGCCAGCGGCCCTACCCGATACATGCCGCCTTCAGGGCCATAAGGTTTGTAGTACGGAAACTTTAAATAGCTCCAGGGCTGCACTTCCTCGCCGATAATATCGCGGTAACGTTCCGGGGGCAGACCCGCCTCCAGCACCCGGCCGGTGCTGTCAATTATCCGCAGCAGGCCGTCATAATGCTCCAGGCCGCCTTCGGGCGTAACCAGCCCCATAAACAGGCTGGGAAAGGTTCCATAGGCTTCAACTTCGGGCGCAAACTCATCAAAGCGGTCTTTAAGCAAATCCAACGCCAGTTCTACCGTATCAAAACATTCCGGCAGCATCTCTTTAATTTGGTCTCGCCGGGGTGGGGTGAGCGGTTCTCGCACGCCGCCGGGAACCGTCCAGGCCGGGTGGACGCTGCGGCCGCCCAAAATACGGATGGTTTCCTGCCCAAATTGGCGCAGGCGAATACCTTTGCGGGCTAAATCCGGGTGTTGGGTGATCAGGCCCACCACATTGCGCTGGGCCGGGTCACTTTCCATACCCAGGAGCAAATCCGGCCCGCTTAAATGAAAGAAGCTCAAGGTATGGCTCTGCACCAACTGCGCCCAATTCAGCAGCCGGCGCAGCTTTTGAGCAGTCGGCGGGATCCGCGCGCCCAGGATAGCGTCGCCGGCTTTGGCCGAGGCCAGGAGGTGGCTCACCGGACAAATACCGCAGATGCGGGCGGTGATACCGGGCATTTCCCAAAAACTGCGGCCTTCGCAGAATTTTTCAAATCCACGAAACTCCGTCACGTGAAATCGGGCATCGGCCACCTGGTTGTGAGCATCAAGTTGGATAGTAATTTTGGCGTGCCCCTCGATCCGGGTAACGGGGTCTATGGTAACTGTTCGTGACATGATAATTATTCCTCCGCAAGTATCACCTTCCCGAAAGCTTAAAACTTTCGGGAAGGTCAACATCCTCATCCAAACTTTAACATAGCCGCTTCCAGCTTGACCGGTTCACCGTTGAGCAACGCCTGTACCGCCGCCCAGATGCGGTCGGGATCGGGGGGGCAGCCGGGAATAAAAGCATCAACCGCCACCACTTGATGCAAAGGCAATACTTTGGGCAGGAGAGCCGGCATCACTTTGTCAGCTTCGCCCCCTTTGGGAGCCTGACCCGGCCCTTCCCGGTAGACCTGGGTTAGCAAATCATCCACTTTCAGCCGGTTGCGCAGACTGGTCACATTGCCCGTTACGGCGCAGTCGCCAAAGCTAACCACAATTTTGCTGCGCTGCCGGATCTGGTGGGCCAATTCCAGGTGGTCTATATTAGCCACGGCCCCTTCTACCAGTGTTACATCCACCTTTGCGGGAAAATTCTTGGCGTCTGCAATGGGGCTGTAAACCAAATCAACAACCCCGGCCAGGTCAATCAAGCGCTCACCCAAATCTAAAAAACTCATGTGGCAGCCGGAACAGCCGCCCAGCCAGGCCGTTGCCAGCCGAATTTTGCCGTTTTTCTTAGTCATGAACGTTATGCCTCCCTTACCAATTCCACTCTTTCTTTTCCCGGCCATTCAAAATCCAGCCCAGGAAGTTAGGTTTTTTGTCCATCTCGGCCACCGTGACCCCCTTTTTGGAGAGAGCGCCGGTGGGGCAAACCTGCACACATTTGCCGCAACTGGTACAACTTTGACTCGCGCCCCAGGGCTGATTCAAATCAACAATCACCTGGCTGTTAACGCCCCGGCCCATCACATCCCAGGTGTGGGCGCCCTCAACCTCGTCACACACCCGCACACAGCGCGTGCAGAGAATGCAGCGGTTGTGGTCCAGCACAAAGCGCTCGTGGCTGGCATCCATGGGCAGGTCGGGGCAGAGATAATCATAACGCACGTGGTCTACCCCTAACTTGGCCGCCAGAGATTGCAACTGGCAGCTCCCGTTCACCACACACACGGCACAGATGTGATTGCGCTCGGCCAGGAATAGTTCCATCATCATCTGCCGGTACTTCACCAGCCGCTCGGTATGGGTGTATACCACCATGCCTTCTTGCACCGGCGTGACGCAGGCCGCCACCAGGCGGGCATTGCCATGCGCGTCCACCAGTTCCACCAAGCACAGGCGGCAACTTCCCCGCTCGCTCAGGCCGTCCAGATGGCACAGGGTTGGAATCCTGATATTCTGCTCTTTGCTCACTTCCAGCAGCGATTGGCCCAGGCGGGCGCTGACCAATTCATCATTAATTGTCAGGGTAACAACAGACATTGACAGACCTCCATACGTGGTTCAAGGGCTTGCAGTTGGCTTATCATGAGCCACTGCCGTTGTGGGCCACTGCTGCCGGAGAGGCCGGCTCTTTAATTTGGGCCTCATACTCATCTCGAAAATAACGCAACGTGCTCAACACCGGGTTGGGAGCCGACTGCCCCAATCCACACAGGCTGGTCTCTTTGACCAACAGGCATAACTCTTCTAGCTTGTGCATATCCGCCCGCGTGGCCGCGCCGCTAGTAAAGCGATCCAAAATGCGATACATCTGCACCGTCCCTACCCGGCACGGCAGGCATTTGCCGCAGCTCTCATCCATACAAAATTCCATAAAGAATTTAGCCACATCAGGCATGTTGCTTTCGTCATCCATCACCACCAGGCCGCCCGACCCCATGATGGAACCAAGCGCCTTCAAGCTTTCAAAATCCACCGGGGTATCCAGATGGGCAGCCGGAACACAACCGCCGCTGGGGCCGCCTGTTTGGGCCGCTTTAAAGGCCCGGCCATCAGGAATACCGCCGCCAATTTCATACACAATCTCGCGCAGGGTAATGCCCATCGGCACCTCAATCAGGCCGGTGTTGTTGAGTTTGCCGGTCAAAGCAAACACCTTGGTACCTTTGCTCTTGTCGGTGCCTATGCCGGCATACCAGGCCGCCCCGTTTTTGATGATGGGCGCAATATTGGCGTAAGTTTCCACATTATTAATCAGGGTAGGATAACCCCACAGGCCGCTTTGGGCCGGATACGGGGGCCGAGGCACCGGCTGGCCACGCCGGCCCATAATCGAGGCCATCAAAGCGGTTTCTTCGCCGCACACAAAGGCCCCTGCCCCAATGCGAATATCTACCCGAAAATTAAAGTTACTCTCAAATACCCGGCTGCCCAGCAAACCGCGCCGTTCTGCCGTGCGAATGGCCTTCTCCAACCGTTTGATGGCAACCGGATATTCGCCGCGCACGTAGATGTAACCCTGCTCTGCCCCCACCGCATATCCGGCAATGGCCATGCCTTCCAGCACCCGGTGCGGGTCAGATTCCATAATGGTGCGGTCCATATAAGCGCCGGGGTCGCCTTCATCCCCGTTGGCAATGATAAACTTCTTGTCGCCCGGAGCTTTGCGCACCATAGTCCACTTTAAGCCGGTGGGATAACCGGCTCCGCCCCGCCCCCGCAAACCACTGCGGGTAATTTCATCGCATACCTGGTCCGGGGTCATTTCTCGCAGGGCGTAGACCAGGGCTTTATAACCATCTTCCAGGATATATTCTTCCACCCGTTCCGGGTCAATATAACCTGCATTGGCCAGCACCACCCGGGTTTGGCGGGTAAAGAAGGGGATATCCTGCGACAGGAGGTTTTGGTGAACCCCATCGCTCTCCGGGGCAGTTTGGGTAATATGTTTGGCCGCAATCTTTTCGGCCACGGCCGGAGTCACATGCTCGTATAAAACTTCTGGTTGATTTTGCGTTTGGACGCGCACCATCGGCCCCCGGCTGCACAACCCCATGCAGCCGGTTTCAACCAACTGCACATCTTTGGCTAATTGATTAACTTTGATGGCCTCTTGCAAAACCTCCTGCACCGAAGGAGAGCCGGAGGACAGACAGGCCGTGCTGGCGCAGCACAATAAGCGGCAGCGTTTTTGCTGCTGTTTTTCTAATTCCTTGTCGGCAATTGCTTGCAAATCATCACGGTTCATAGGGATTCTGCCTCCTGTAATTCGGAACTCTCCACCACCGGTTTGGGTGCTGGCATGGCTAACTCACCGGCTACCAAAGCTCTGACCCGCTCCAGCGTTGATTCGGGCGTCTCCCGGCCCACCACCGCGCCATCCAAAACTACCACCGGGGCCAGGCCACAACTGCCCAGGCAGCGGGCCGCCGAAAGACTCAATTTTCCATCGGGCGTGGTCTGCCCAGATTCCACCCCAAACGCCTCTTGGAGCGCAGCGGCAATTTCGCCAGCCCGTTTCACATAACAGGCTGTGCCCAAACAGACAATGCAAGTGTGCGCCCCCTGGGGTTTTAAGGAGAAAAAGTGGTAAAAAGTGGCTACCCCGTAGACCCAACTGAGCGGCAGTTTCAATTGGCGGGCGGTGTAAATCAACAAGTCATCGGAGAGATGACCAAAGGCTTCCTGGGCCGTATGCAGCACTTCGATCAAGGCGTCCTGCTTATAATTTTGACGTTTCAAGGCGCGATCAACCAGCTTAAAACGCGGGTCGCCGCTGGGATGTTCGGCGGGGGCAGCGGCAGTTTTGGTTTTGGCTTCTGCCATAATTTATCTCCTTATGAGTGACAGGGGGAGTAATTTTTAGCATATCACAAATAACACCGGGTCAATAGTGCCAAGTGTCATCAGCCAACAGTGAAGGTTGTCCTAATTTCTGGGATCAACTAATCCGAACCTTAGGGTGTTAAAACCCTTCAAGGTCTTGATGGCCTAAGAAATGGCGCGCTTCTTTGCAGCTAACCCAAACCCTAAAACTTGTCAAGCAGCCTACCGTAAGGGTCGTCATCCGGCCGGAAACAGCACGATTTCTGCCGGTTCGGGTCTTATTTGTGATTATTTTCACTAATATAACATAAGCCCCCTCTTAGCCATAGTGCTATATGTCATCACTCAGGGGTGACAAATGTCATCTTGTGAATTAAATAACCTTTTTAATTCCTAAAGGGTAAAAAAACGGGCGGCGAAGAGAGGTTATCTCTCCGCCGCCCGAGGCCGGCTCAAAAGTGGAGTTATGCACTTTGGCGGTCAGCGGCGCCACAAGGGTATTATCATCAGCCGCCGGCGGTCGTGATGACCAGTTCGCCGTACGCGCCTACGGTAAGATTATCCCCGGCGTGGAGGATGGTGGTGGAGCTGGCTTCTTCGATGATGGCGGGGCCGGCAATCTGGTCGGAACTCCGCAAGCGCCGCCGCTCATAGACAGGGTAGAGCACCTCTTCATCGGAGTCAAACTGGTAGACCGGGCGGCTGCCTTTGAGGGCTGCGTTGACTTGCCCCGCACCGGCCTCAATTTTAGACAGGCTGGGACGGGGCAGCAGCCCGATCGCTCGCAAGCGCAGGGTGACAATCTCCACCGGATCGCTCATGCTGTGGCCGTACTGGGTTTGATGGGCGCTATTGAAATCGCGCAGAATAGTGGGTACATCGCCGGGGGTCAGGTAGTGAGCGGGCATGGGCAGGTTGACGGCGTGCTCCTGGCCCTGGTAGCGCATCTGGGCCGAGGGCACAAAGGCGCGGCGGGCTTCGTCAAAACCATCCGCCGCCAATGCTTGCTGGGCCGCGGCCAGCAGGTCAGCGTAAATTTCATTGACGATGGAGACATCGGCTTCGGCCAGGCCGGTGACGTAAGTTTGAGAAAAATCGTGGACCACATCTACCATAAGCATGCCAAAGGCGGAAAAGTTGCCGGGGCCGGGCGGGATGATGACGGTGGGCAGGCCCAACTCGCGAGCCACCCGCGCCGCCACAAACGCCCCGCCGCCGCCAAAGGCAAAGAGGGCAAAATCTTTGGGGTGGTCACCCCGCT
>CAZDMM010000379.1:0-7314 GCA_964505845.1 uncultured Caldilineaceae bacterium | reverse complement strand
GCGATGATGGCCTGCCCCAGGGCCAGGCCGCCGTCATTGGGCGGCACGCGGCGATGAGCCAACACCGTAAAATCGTGAGCTTGCAGCCGCCGGGTAGCCAGCTCCAGCAGGGTGGTGTTTTGAAAGACGCCGCCGCTCAGGGCGACCCGCTGCAGGCCGGTTTGCTGCCGCAGACGCAAACTTAATTGCACCATTAATTCAGCCACCGCATGGTGAAATTTGGCGGCAATCACGCCAACCGGTAGACCGGCCAATACGTCGGCCGCGACCGCTTGAATGATCGGGGCAGCCTCAAACTGCTCCCCCGCCACAGCGAAGGCGTAGCCGCCTTCAACTCCAGGCGCGGCCAGGGCCTCAAACTCGATGGCCGCCTGGGCTTCATAAGTAACCACCTGCCGCACCCCGGCCAGAGCCGCTACCGCATCAAACAAGCGGCCCAAGCTGCTGGTCGGCGCCGTATTTAGACCGGTCTCCAATTGGTGTTTGATGACCCGCTGCTCTACTTCCGGGCAGATAGCTACACAGGGCAGCCGCTCATCCCAGGCCACCCCCGCCGCCCACAACTGGGCCAAAGCCTGGCGATAGGGCCGCTTGACGGCGGCGTCGCCGCCTACTAAGGGAGTATACTTTAAATAGGCCATTCGTTCAAACCCGTGATAGTCGGCTACCAACACCTCACCGCCCCAAATGGCCCCATCCAGGCCGTAGCCGGTGCCGTCAAAACTAAAGCCGATGACCGGCTCCGCCCCACCGAGTCCATGTTCAGCCATGACCGCTGCAATGTGGGCATGGTGATGCTGCACGGGAATCAGGGAAGCGGGCAGGGGGGTAGGGGGGCAGGGGAGAGATGCCTCTCGGTCGCCTCCGCTCCTCCGCATCCCTGCACCCCTGCTCCCCCGCTGTTCTTCTTGCGCCCAACGGGTCGAAAGATAGCCGGGGTGCATATCGCAGGCGATAATCTCCGGCTCCACCCGGAAGATATGCTTAAAATGCTCAACTGCCTGGCCAAACGCCTGCAGCGTTTCCAGGTTTTCCATATCGCCGATGTGCTGGCTCATAAAAGCGTGATCCTCTTTGACCAGGCAAAAAGTGCTTTTCAGTTCGCCGCCCACGGCCAGGGTCGGCGGCAAAGCCGTTGGCAGTTTGACCGGAAACGGGGCATAGCCACGCGAGCGGCGCAGCGGCAGCTCTGCGCCTTGAAACATCCGCATCACCGAATCGTCGCAGCGGGCATGAATATCGCGGTTATGGAAGAGGAAGGCATCGGCCAAATGAGCCAGCCGCTCGCGAGCCTCGGCGTTATCTTTAACAATCGGCTCGTCGCTGAGGTTAGCAGAGGTCATGATCAAAACAGGAGATTGGAGACTGCGAAGCGCCTCTTTGGGGTTGGTAATCCGCCATTCGCCATTCGCTATGCTGTCCGGCCATTCGTCACGATTGCTGTGTGGGTTGGCCAGCAGCAAATAATGAAGGGGAGTGTAGGGCAGCATAACGCCGATGTAGTGGTTGCCGGGAGCGATAAGCTCCGACAGGAAACTTTCCGGCTTTTTGCGCAGGAGCAGGATGGGCCGCTCTTTGCTGGTCAGCAGGCTTTCTTCCTCGGCGGAGAGCGCGGCAATTTGGTGGACTGCCTCCACATTCAAGGCCATCACCGCAAAGGGTTTGTCCACCCGGCCTTTGCGCCGGCGCAGGGTTTGCACAGCTTCGTCGTTGGCGGCATCGCAGGCCAGGTGAAAGCCCCCCAGTCCCTTCACGGCCACAATCTGTCCGGCGGCCAGGAGTTGTTGGGCGGTTTGGAGGGCTTCGTCTTTAATTGGTGACAACGTACCCTTTGGGTATTGGTAATTGGTAATTGGAGGGTAAAGGTTAGGGTTAAATTCCAGCCAAAGGTGCGGCCCGCAAACGGGGCAGGCGTTGGGTTGGGCATGAAATCGGCGATCCAGCGGATTTTCATACTCCGCCCGGCAGTCCGGGCACATCTCAAAGGCGGCCATAGTGGTAAAAGGCCGGTCGTAGGGGATGTCTTTGATGATGGTAAAACGCGGCCCGCAGTTGGTGCAGTTGGTAAAGGGGTAGCGGTAGCGGCGGTTGCCGGGGTCAAACAACTCGTGCAGGCAGTCGTCGCATAGACAAATATCAGGCGAGATCAGGGTATTGGCCGAGGCTTCGGCCTGGCTGTGGACGATGATAAAAGCCAGGTCGCCTTGAACCTCTTTGACCTCGACCGCTACCCGCTCGATGTGGGCCAGCGGCGGGGCCTGGCTGACCAAATCCTGCCGGAAAGCCGCCAGCGCAGGCCTCGGCCCCTCAACTTCGATGAATACGCCGCCGCTGTGATTGCCCACAAAACCGCTTAAACCGTATCGCCGGGCCAGCCCGTACACAAAAGGCCGGAAGCCGACCCCCTGCACCACCCCGCTAACGGTCAGGCGCTGACGTTCAAGCTCTTGAATATCCCTGAGTATCATTCCGACAGTAATCTTTTCCTCATACAGACTTTTTACCAATAGGTTAACTATAGCCTTGATTGAGCGCATGCGCCAAATTGGGCCTGGCCTGTTGCCGTCGCCGGGCAGCCCCAAAAGCAAAACTTCCAAGATACCTTGCCCGGCGCTCTCGGAGGTTGGTATTTTATTTTGGAGGAACCCGGTTTAACCCTCAGCCGGCCATGCTTATTTTGGGGGCGGCTTGGGCTAAACTGCGCCAACCGGCCCAGATGCCCAGCCCCTCAGAGATAAAAAGCAGGGCCGAGGTGAGTTGAAAGCCAAAGCCCCACGTGGTCGCCGGGGCGTGGGCGACATGATCCGGGCTTTCGACCCAAAAATGATAGTAAAAACCAAAAACAAAGGCCCCGGCCATTGACAGGCACAGCAGCCAGCCGCCCACCTGGTAAAATCTCCGCCACAGCAGCACCCCCGCCACCAGCGGCAAAGTCAGAATGTCAACCAACACAAAAACACTGGGCCAAAAAGGCAGATACACTCCAAGCTGAATATGCGCCGCAGCATGCAGGGCGCTGATGGCGGCATGCCCTAAAATGAGCGCCAAAGCAAAGCGAATAGATTGGGGTAACATATCACTTTCTCCATATTATAATGATAATTATTCAGCCCCAGGCGCGGCCGGGGCATGGGCTGGATTGTTTACCGGCCCGCCTGTTTGGGGCTTAAGCAAAAAGCCTTCTCTTTTCCAGGCGTTCACAACCTGTTCAAGCCCTTCGCGATAGCTGGGATACTTTGGCGTCCAGCCAACCTCCCGGCGAAAACGCTCATTGGAGGTGCGGGTAGAGGCGCTGAAGGCCGCCACCGTATTCGCACCAACCAGCAGCCGGGCCAGCCAGGCCGGAATGTGGTAAGGGCGACGCGCGCCCAGGCGTTGGGCCAGGTACAGCATAAACTCCTTAACCGCCCCTCCTTCATTATCTACCACGTGCCACAGCCCCGCCCGGCCCTTTTCGGCGGCGGCTACAAAGGCGCTGGCCGCATCCTCAATGTGCAGATAAGAGAAGTGCGCCTGGCCGGAACCAATGATCGGCAGTTGGCCCTTGAGCAGCCGTTCCCCCAACAGCCGCATGTGGCCCGAGTCTGGCCCGTAAAACCAGCCGCAGCGCAGCACCCCCACCTCAAAACTGCCGCCGGCCTGCCGGGCAATTTGCTCCCCATCCAGGGCCGATTGGCTGACCCAGTTAGGCTGCGGCGGCGAGTCTTCATCAAAGAACAGCCCACTCAAGGGGCGGGCCACCAAAACAATACTTTGTTGCAAATAGAGCCTGGCCCCAATTTTGGCCGCAGCCGCCGTCAGGGCGCTGGTACCCTCCCGGCGAATCCGGTCATTCATCTGCCAATCTTTGGGCGATATTTTGGGTTTAAGCGGGATGGCCGTGGCCGCATGGATAACTACCTCCGCGCCCTCGGCGGCGCGGGCCAGCGAGTCGGCGTCAAACAGGTTGCCCCGGCGGCTCTCTGCGCCAAGCGCCTGGACTGTTTGCTCCCCCGCCTGGCTCCGCACCAGCCCGATAACGCTGTGACCGCGGGCGTAAAACTGTCGGATTAAGTTTTTGCCCAGGTCGCCGGTTGCGCCGGTAATAAAGATTTTCATAGCTTGCTCCTTTCCGGTATAATGGCCTCACATTCTACGATATTTAATTTTCCCTATTTAACCATACTTTAGCTTGGCTTGGGTATAGGTAGTTATACACCCAGTGATACAAAAAGCGATACAACAGTATGGATTCCCCCATCTCATTTGGGCTGTGGCTGAAGGAGCAGCGTATCCGGCTGGATCTGACCCAGGCTGATCTGGCCAACTGCGTGGGTTGCTCGGTGGTAACAATCCGTAAAATTGAGGCGGATGAACGCCGGCCCTCCCGGCAAATTGCCCAACTGCTGGCCCAATGCCTGCATCTTCCGGCAGAGCAGCACAACCTTTTTTTGCAGGTGGCTCGCGGCGAGCGCCGGGTTGACCGGCTGGGCTTGGCTGCCCCCTGGCCGGAGGCTGAGCGCCGCCCGGCTGTATCCCTGCCCCGCCCGCTAACCCCTCTACTGGGCCGAGAACACGAATTGGCAGCGATGGCCCAACTGCTGCATGACCCGGCCTGCCGGCTGCTAACCCTGGTAGGGCCGGGCGGCATCGGCAAGACTCGCCTGGCCCTTGAGGCGGCCTTTCAGCTTGGCCCGACCTTTAGCGATGGTGCTGCTTTTGTCTCCCTGGCCGGAGTCCAGGCCGCCGAATTTATTGCCCCAACCATTGCCGACGCTCTGGGCCTGGCCTTTTCCGGCCCCACCGGCCCAAAAACACAACTCCTCAACCATCTGCGCCCAAAGCAGGCGCTGCTTGTGCTTGACAACCTTGAGCACCTGCTGGCCGGGGTGGAGTTGTTGAGCGAGATTCTGGCCCAGTCGCCCGGAGTCAAACTGTTGGCGACTTCGCGGGAGCAGTTGAATTTGCAGATGGAGTGGGTGTTTCAGGTGCAGGGCCTGCCGGTTCCCGGCGGCGAGCAGCCCATCGAGGGAGAGACCGGCAGCGCGGCGGCCCTGTTTCTGCACCGCGCCCGCCAGGCCCACACCGAATTTGTCCTGACTGCCGGCGAGTGGCCGGCAGTGCTGCGTATTTGCCGGCTGGTTGAAGGGCTGCCCCTGGCCCTGGAACTGGCCGCAGCCTGGGTGCGCACCCTGTCATGCGCCGAAATTGCCCGCGAGATTGAGCGCAGCCTTGATTTTTTAACCACCTCCAAGCGAGACATACCGGAACGGCATCGCTCTATCAGAGCGGTGCTTGATTACTCCTGGGCGCTGCTCTCGCCGGAAGAGCAGCAAGGGCTGCGGCAGTTGTCGGTCTTTCGCAGCGGCTTCCGGCGCGAGGCGGCGGAACAGGTGGCCGGAGCCGGCCTGTCTCTGCTGTCGGCCTTGATAAACAAGTCGTTGGTGCGGCGCAGCCAGGCGGGGCGCTATGATTTGCATGAGCTGACCCGGCAGTATGCCGAGGCCAAGCTTGACGCTGAAGGGCAAGAAGAACAGACCGTCAGAAACCGGCACGCCGCCTATTATCTAAACCTACTGGCAGAGTCTCAGGCCGACCTGCGCAGTCGCCGCCAAAAGGATGTTCTGGCCGCCCTGAACGCCGAAATAGACAATATCCGCCAGGCCTGGGAATTTGCCCTGACCTGGCGGCAGCTTGATTTGATCCGCCGGGCTGTCTGGCCGCTGTGGTATTTTTATGAACTGCGCAATTACTGCCAGGAGGGTGAGGCCCTGTTTGGGCGCGCCGCCGGGCAGGTGCAGGGCTGGCTGGCCGCGCTTGACCCGGCCGGCAGCGCTCCGGCCCGGCAGCAGGCCGAGGCCGTTTTGGGTGCGCTGCTCTCGCACCAGGGCTACTGCTGCTTTCGGCAGGGACGCAACCGTGAAGCCGCTGCGCTCTACCAGGCCAGCATTGCTTTGCTTCGCCCGCCTGACCTCAACGAGCAGACTACCTTGACTTATACCCTGGCCCGTCAGGGGGGAGTCCGCTGGTATATGGGCGAATTTGAAGAGTCTGCCCGCTGCTTTAGGGAGGGCATCCTGTTGAGCCGCGCTCTAAAACTCAATTGGCAAGAGCTTGTCTACTCGGCCTCACTGGGGGCGGTGCTGCATGAGCAGGGCCATTATGATGAAGCCTATGGCCGGCTCAGTGAAGCAATGGCCGGCGCTCGCCAGATGGGCGACCCCCGCCTCATCGCTTATATTGGCAGTTATCTCAGCCGGACGGCCCAAACGCTTGGCCGCAAGGAGGAGGTGCAGGCTTTGCTGGCCGAAGGTTTGCGCCTGGCTACCGAAACCGGCGACCGCTTTAGCATTGGGATCATGCTTGAACGGATGGCGGCGGCGGCTCAGGCCGGCCAGGATCAAACCGAGGCGTACAACCTGTTGGTAAAAACGGTGGAACTATACCGTGAGATTGATGATCGCTGGAGCCTGTCGCGGGCGCTTAACCTGCTGGGCCAGCTTTCCTTGAAGCTGGACCAGGTAGAGCAGGCGCAGGAATATTTCAAAGAAGCCTTCAACCTGGCTGTGGCCGCCCAGGTAATGCCCAATGCTCTTAATGCTCTGGCCGGTTTGGCCGCCCTGGCCCTTGAAGCAAACAACAACCTGGCGGCGCTGGAGCTGGTCAATTACATTCTGGAGCATCCGGCCAGCCCGCAAGAAACTAAAGATTACGCCGGGCAACTGCTGGGCCTGGCAGAAGCCCGCCTGAGCCAGGCGCAGGCAGTGCGGGCGCAGATGCAGGCTAAAGCCTTTAACATCACCGAACTGATGCAGACAGCTATGCGTTTATGTGAGCGGCTGGGCTTTACCCGCGCGTCGCAGCTTGATTTTAACCCGGTGGAGGATGCGCCGGCCCAGGGTGATCAGCTTGGGCCGGGGGAATGATAAGGATTGAAACTGAGAATTTTAAGCAACCAGCAGGATGTGATGAGATGGAGCTTCTAAAATTAAGTAATCTGGCTCTGCGCTTTCTTTTAGAGCTGTGCCTTGTGGCGGCGCTGGGCTATTGGGGATTTAAAACCGGCCAGGGGTGGATAGCCAAGAGTGGGCTGGGGATTGGCGCGCCGCTGCTGGCGGCGGTGGTATGGGGGGCTTTTATAGCCCCCAAGGCTGCCTGGCTTTTACCTAACCCCTGGCTGTTGATATTAGAATTGGCGCTCTTTAGCCTGGCCGGGGCAGCCCTATACCTGGCCGGCCAGCCCATCCTGGCCTGGATATTAGGGCTAACTTACAGCCTCAACAAGATATTGATGTATCTGTGGCAGCAGTAAGGCGGTGAATGTTCGCCCGGAAC
>CAZDMM010000378.1:0-7315 GCA_964505845.1 uncultured Caldilineaceae bacterium | reverse complement strand
CGCCGCTACATGGCTCAATTCAATGATGACTGGGTGGGGCCAAAAGTGGTGGATGATAAAGTTTACATAGAGGGCGGCTTTGCGCGACAGTAAGCCTCAATAAGTTTCTTAAGTGCCTATAAGTTCCGGGGAACTACCTTAGGAGCCTTCGGCTCAGGGAACTGGTAGGAACTCAAAACGAGAGGTAAATTTTAGGCGAATATTAAGCCGCCAGCTTCTCGTTATCCGGCTGGTAAACCGGCTCGATTTTTTGCCACTCTGCCGATTTTTGAGCGGCGTGCCACAAATCATAGTTGCGCTGGAGGTTGAGCCACAGGCCCGGCGTGGTGCTAAAAGCCTGGCTCAGGCGCAGGGCCATCTCCGGCGTGACCGACTTGCGCTCGTTGACAATGGCGGAGACAGCCTTGCGCGAGACGCCCAACACCACGGCTAAACGAGTGACAGACAGGCCAAGCGGGTCTAAATAAAGATGTTTTAGGATTTCTCCCGGATGGGAAGGTTCTCTACTAATAGTTTGCATAATTTTTTAGTTCAGTATTTTAACCGGTAATATGTTTTAAAGGGTGGTAGGGAGCTGCCCCTACCACGGTAGATTATATTGGTTCCGATAGGTTACTTTTCAATCAATGATAATCCAGATAATCAACCTGGCGAGCCTCGCCCTGCTCAAGGATAAAGGTAACGCGCCAGTTCTTAGAAACTTTCACGGCCCACACCCCAGCCTGCTTGGGTTCCAGCGGGTGCAAATCGGAACCGGGAAAGTTCATATCATCAATTTGTTCGGCCGCATTTAGTAAGTCCAGAATAAGTTTCAGTCTCCCCGCATGGTCGGGCTGGATGCCCTTCTTGCTGCCGGTTTCAAAATAATCCTTCAGCCCCTTGTGCTTGAAGGACATAATCATAGGGCCGCTCCCGCCAACGAAGGGCTACGACGGTTCATACGCACCTCCTATGCGCTATGAAGTTGGAAAGGTTCGAGTTGGTGCTCAACTCTCAAATGAATTGTAACCTGAAAGGTTACATCTGTCAAGGGCTAAAAAGGTAAAGTTTTTGATTATCAAGGCATAAATGCTGATGTCATCAGAACTTCTCCCCGTTGCTGAACTCAGCCACATCACCAAACGCTTTGGCCCGGTGCTGGCGCTGGATGATGTGTCTTTTCGGTGCTGGCCGGGTGAAGTGCATGCCCTGGTGGGTGAAAATGGGGCCGGTAAATCAACCCTGCTCAACATCCTGGCCGGCATCCACCGGCCTACCTCCGGCCAGGTGATTATCAATGGGCGGCCGATAGACCTGCCCCATTACTCACCGCTGGCGGCGCAGGCGGCCGGGATTGCGGTCGTCCATCAGGAGATGGCTTTGATTGGCTCCATGTCGGTGGCGGAGAATATCTTTTTGGGCCGGGAGCCGCAGCAAGGGGTTTTACTCGACTGGCAGACGATGCGCCGCCAGGCCCAGGCGTTGTTGAACCGGCTGGGGACTGCTTTTTCGCCCGATACACGGGTGGAGGAGTTGGGCATTGCCGAGCGCCAACTAGTCGAAATTGCCAAGGCTTTATCTTATCAAAGCCGGGTGATTGTGATGGATGAGCCTTCGGCGGTGCTGGCCGGGGATGAATTGGCGACGTTGTTCCGGATTATCCGCCAGTTGACCGCCGAGGGCGTGGCGGTGGTATATGTGAGCCATCGCCTGGACGAGGTCTTTCAATTGTGCGACCGCTTCACCGTGCTCAAAGATGGCGCGGTGACCGGCGCCGGCCTGGTCGCGGAGATTGACCAGGCCGGCCTCATCCGGCTGATGGTGGGCCGCAGCGTGCTCGACTTGTTCCCGGCGCGGGCCTCCGCTCCCGGCCCGGCCCGGCTGCGGGTGGCGGGTCTGTCCATCCCCGGCCTGCTGTACGACATCAGCTTTGAAGCGCGGGCCGGTGAAATTTTGGGCATGGCCGGACTCATTGGCAGCGGGCGCACTACCCTGGGCAAAGCCATCTGCGGCGCGATTCCGGCGGCGCAAGGGATGGTGGAGGTGAACGGCCATACCGGGCCGTTTGACTCGCCCCAGGCAGCCCTGGCGGCCGGCCTGGCCTATCTGCCCGAAGACCGCAAACTGGAAGGACTGGCCCTGACCAAATCGGTGCGCTGGAACGCCAGCCTGCTGGTGACGGATAAACTCAAAAATAAGCTGGGCTTGATTAATCCTCAGGCCGAGCGCAGCCTGGTGAGCCGGATGATTGCCGATTTGGCGATCCGCACCCGGCCCGGCGGCGAGGATGGCTGCGAGCGGCTGTCGGGCGGGAATCAGCAAAAGGTGGTGCTGGCTAAATGGCTGGAGTTGCAGCCGCAAGTGTTGATTCTGGATGAGCCGACGCGGGGGATTGACATCGGGGCCAAAGAAGAAATTTATCGGTTATTACGCCGCCTGGCTCAGGCCGGGCTGGCGATTGTGGTTATGTCGTCAGAGTTGGTAGAGGTGTTGGGCTTGTGTGACCGGATTTTAGTGCTGGCCGAAGGGCGTGTGACCGGCGAACTGCCCGGCTCCACCGCCACCGAAGAGGCCATCATGCGATTGGCTACGGTTTCCCATCGGGCTGTGTTTGGCTAGAGCGATGGTATCTCCTCACCGCACCCTGAGTAGGCCGAAGGCCGTATCGAAGGGTGCTATTGGGTGAGCAATTACGAGTTATGAGTACCTTGTCCATTCCTGTTGCACGCTTAGATGCCCTCAAAGCATGGCTGAACCGCCTGGCCCCTGCCGGGGGAGTCGTCTGGCTGATGGTGGCCCTGCTGCTGCTGACGGCGGCGCTGCTGTCGGAGGATTTTCGTAGCGTGCGTAATCTGTCCAACCTCACCCGCCAAAATATGGCCCTGTCGCTGGTGTCGCTGGCCCAATTTGGGGTGGTGCTGACCGGCGGGGTGGATTTGTCGGTGGGGGCAACGGTAAAGTTGACCACCATTGTGGCGGCCATTATTATGGATGGTGCCGACGGCCGGCTCATCCCGGCGGTGCTGGCGGCCCTGGCGATTGGCCTGGGCATCGGCGGGTTGAATGGCTGGCTGGTGACGCGGCTCAAAATACCGGCCTTCATCGCCACCCTGGGCACGTGGCAAATCTTTCGTGGCCTGGCCCTGTTCGTCGCGCCCATCCCTACCGGTCGCACCTCGCCGCTGCTGGTCAATGCCTACTCCTGGCAAATCGGCCCCATTTTTGGGCTGGTCTTGCTGACCGCCCTCATCTGGCTGCTGGTGTGGTTTTTGCTCTATCGCACGGTGTGGGGACGGCACGTCTACGCCATCGGCGGGGATATGCGGGTGGCCCTGTTGAGCGGCATCCGCACTCAGCGCGTCCAGTGGAGCGTGTTTGCCCTGGCCGGTTTGCTGGCCGGGGTGGCCGGTATCCTCACCGCCGCCTCCACCGGCGTGGGCGACCCCAACGCCGGCCTCGGCCTGGAGTTCGAGTCGCTGGCGGCGGTCGTCATTGGCGGGGCCAGCCTGTTGGGCGGGCGCGGCACGATTACGGGAGCGCTGGGCGGCGTGCTGCTGCTGGGTATTATCCGCAACATGTTCAACCTGCTCAAGGTAGAGGTGTGGTATCAGCAATTGCTGCGCGGTTTGATTATTTTGGTGGCCGTTGCGGTGTATGCTCAGAAGTCCAGGGGGAAGTAGTGGTTAGACTGATTGAAATTTGCATTGGTAAGATGTAGAACGTAGAGCAGGGAGCGGAAAGCGAAAAAACGCTCTACGCCCTACGCTCCACGCTCTACCGGCAAGGTAAGATTATTTCTGGGAAAGGATAGCCCATGACCGAAATTATTGACTCTCATGCCCATGTGGCTGGTTTGACCCGCCGGAGGCGATGATTGAGCTGATGGATGAGGCGGGCATTGCCAAAGCCATCGTCATGACCTATGCCGACGCCCCGGCGATGGGGCCGGGGGCGATTCACTACATCGCCGAGGCGGTCAAAAAATACCCCGACCGCTTGATTGGTTATGCCCGCATCAATCCCTTTTACGGCTCGCAATCGCTGCAACTGGTGCGAGAAGCCCTGGGCGATCTGGGCTTCAAAG
The DNA here is from genome assembly GCA_964505845.1 of uncultured Caldilineaceae bacterium. Lineage (GTDB taxonomy): Bacteria > Chloroflexota > Anaerolineae > 4572-78 > J111 > DSQQ01. The sequence continues at coordinate 3,252 of CAZDMM010000378.1, read as the reverse complement.
GAGTAAAGTTTCATCAGGAGAGTATCACCGCCTTGCCTTATAATCCCTCCGTCCTGGCCGTGATTCGGGTGGCCGCCGAACACCGCGCCCCGGTGCTGTTCCACACCGGCGACGAAGCCATGAGCCTGCCCTTGCAGGTAGGCAAAGCTGCCGAGGCCGTGCCCGATGCGACCATTATTATGGCCCACTGCGGCGGCTATTATCACCCGGATCAGGCCATTGCCGTAGCGGAGCGTTACGACAACTTGCTGATAGACACCTCGGCCATCCCCTATCCCGAAAAAGTGCGCGAGGCGGTGCGCCGGCTTGGCCCGGAGCGAGTGCTTTTTGCTAGCGACGGCCCTGGCTGCAATCCGGCCCTGGAACTGAAAAAAATCGAACTGGCCGGTCTGACCGAGCATGAGCGCAAGCTGGTGCTGGGTGAGAACATTTTGGCCCTGTTGGACCGCGTCAAGCACAGGGTGTAACATTATAGGTGCGACGCACTTCCAAAGTGCGTCGCACCTAAATTGGAGACGAAGCGATGATTATTGATTGTCACATTCACATCGGACACTCCATCAACGGCTATCACCAAACGCTGGCCGAGTTGCTGGCCCGGATGGAGCGGCTGGGGATTGACCGGGCCGTGCTCTGCCCCATGCAGCCGCCAGAGTATCACCTGGAACCGGCCAACGACGAGGTGGCGGCGGCGGTGCGCGCTCACCCCGACCATTTTATCGGCTTTGGCCGGGTTGACCCGCGCCGGGGGGCCAAAGCATTACAGGAGGTGGAGCGGGCGGCCACTCAGCTTGGCCTGCGGGGATTGTTCCTCCATCCCTGGGAAGAAGGGTATCCGGTCAACCAACCCGTTGTGTTCCCGGTAGTGGAGCAGGCCGTTAAACTAAATCTCCCTGTTATGATTGCCGCCGGTTTTCCCTGGGTCTCGCACGCCACCCAGATTGACGATTTGTGCCGGCGCTACCCGGAAGCCCAGGTCATCATGACTCACGGCGGCCAGATTAATATCAGCGGGCTGGCTCAAGCCGACGCCTTTGCCGCCCTGCAAAACAATCCCAACTTGCACATGGAGGCGTCGGGGGTGTACCGGCAGGATTTTATTGAGGATGTGATTGGGCAGATTGGGGCCGAGCGAGTGCTCTTTGGCTCCGATTCTCCCCAGTTTGACCAGGAGTTTGAGCTGGAGCGCATTCGCCACTTGAAGATTGGCGACGCCGAGCGTCAAGCTGTGCTGGGTGGAAATGCAGCGCGATTGTTGGGAATATAGATAAAAATGTCATTGCGAGGCCGCAAGGCCGAAGCAATCTCCGCTCCGACGAGGGGACTGCTTCGCCTGCGGCTCGCAGTGACATGAACCAAACTATTTTCAAAGGAGTTTTCTCTCATGGCATCACTAAATTCAGAAGAATTAAAGGAATTTTTGGACAAGGGCTGGGTTGCCAAGCTGGGAAGTTTGCAGGAAGATGGGTCGCCCTATGTCAACCCGATTTGGTATGAGTGGGATGGAACACACTTTTGGATTATTGCCAAGCCGCTGGCCCAATTTGTTGGCAACATCAAGCGGGATGGTCGGGTCTTTCTGGTGGTGGATAAGGCCGAGTTCCCCTACATCCGGGTCAACGTGCAGGGCAAGGCCGAGGTGGTTAGTGAAGAGTGGTCCGAGGAGTGGGTGCAGATGACCAGCCGCATGACCGTGCGCTACGTGGGTGAGCAGGGCTTGACTTACCTGGATGCCCGGCTCAAATATGGCCTCTCGGTCATTAAAGTTACGCCCACTAAAATGAACACCTGGAAAGTGACCGACTTTCCGCCCGACCGCACCTTTTCTGCCGCAGCTAAGTGGCATGAGGCTTAAGCTGAGGAGCCTTTACAGCGGCCTCTCCGGGGTAGGACTGGGGCCGGGAGTCGGCGTAGGTGGGACAACCGGCAGAATGATGTCAAAGACGCCGTACAGCACCGGCCCGTTGGCTCCTTCTCGCTCGGTCAGGGGAATAGCCAGGGGCGAAGTAGCCATACTCTCGGAGAGGTAGGGGTCATCCTGAAAGAGCAGGCGCGTGCCAAAGGCATCGTAGCCTGGATAGCTGACCCGATAATGAATATGAGCCGGCTGAGTGGAGCTGCCGGTGTTGTAGTGGCTGGGCTTGATGGTGGCATATTCATATTGGCCGGCGATATCGGCCCGCATCTTACCGCGCAAAATATAGGGTGGGGTGCGGTCGTATTGGCCCTGGGCGTCGCTGTGCCACACTTCAACCAGCGCGCCGGGCAAAGGCGTCACGCAGTCAGAGGCGAAGATGGCGCCGGAGATGACCAGCCGCTCGCCTTCTACCTCCGGCGGGGCCAAATCCACTGAGAAGGGTATATCGGGCAGGTAGCCGTAGGCGCTGCCGCCTGGGGTGGGGACGCAGCCACTCTGCTCGGCCTGATCTGAAGTGGTAGTGGCGGTTGGCCTGGGGGTAGCGGTGGGGGTAAAGGTGGGTGGCAGGGGAAATTCCAAGCGGTCATTCCGGTTGGTAAACAGGATGCTGGCGACGGCCAGGCCGGCCAGGGCTAACAGGTAAAATAGCACGGTTTTGAATCTATCCATCCTGTCCAAAACCTCCCTGTTTTGAAGTTTAACGGTTACCTCCATAATTTTAATCTCCACCTGAGCCGAGTCAAATAGATTTTAAACCAAAAAGTCCAGGGTTTGCCGCCCTGGACTTTTGACTTTGTGACCCAATCTTACTCGGCCGAGGCCAGCGGAATGACCTCTTGCTGGTCAGACACGTGGTACGGCTGCCACTTGCTCTCATCTTGATTGAGCCGGTGCCGGATGGCGTTGCGCTGGTGAACGTCGTCAAAGGCCTCCGGTTTAATGGAGAGTTGCTCGCCTTCTAACAGGGCCAGCACCCCCTCTTGACCGGGTTCGGGCCGTTTCTCCACTTTGGCTTCCCAGGCTTTGATAGCGTTGGGGTCGTAGTCGCCGGCTTCGGTATAGGTGGTGATGAAGCCCTCATAGTTGCGCAGCACCACCTTGCCCGGCGCCTGGGAGATGAGATACTGGGGCGAAACCGGAATCTTGCCGCCGCCGCCGGGCGCGTCAATGATGTACTGGGGCACGGCATAGCCGGAGGTATGGCCACGCAGCCCTTCGATAATCTCAATGCCCTTAGCCACCGAGGTGCGGAAGTGGCCGGCCCCTTCCACCAAATCACACTGATAGAGATAGTAGGGGCGCACCCGCATCTGTACCAACTGCTGCACCAACTC